>WOZB01000172.1 GCA_011620445.1 Anaerolineaceae bacterium
GTTCAATGAGCATGACAGCTAAACCCAATTCATCAGCCAGGCTTTTGATCAAATGCGTAATGTCAACTACTTCTGTCGGATTCAAGCCGGCGGCTGGTTCATCAAGCATAATCAGCTTGGGCTGGCAAGCTAACGCGCGGGCAATTTCAAGGCGGCGCTGTAAGCCATAAGCCATGTTTTCTGGCTTTTGATCTTTATATTTTTCCAATCCAACCATTTTTAGGAACAATTCTGATTTCTTCCGATTTTCCTTTTCAGCCTTGATCCTCCTGGGAAGAGGTAGGAAAGATTCAGCAACGGAATACTTGGCAACGGGGTCAAAAGCGCATTGCACATTCTCAAGCACATTTAGACCTTTGAAAAGGCGGATGTTTTGGAAGGTTCTTCCAATACCAACCAAAGTGCGTTTGTACTGTTCATACTTTGTGATTTCTTTGCCATCAAAGGTAATTTGACCTGCATCAGCTTCATATACGCCGGTAATAACATTAAAAATCGTTGTCTTTCCTGCGCCATTGGGACCAATAATGCCCTTAATCTCTCCAGGATTGATGAAGAAGTTAAAATCCTGAATGGCTATAACCCCTCCGAAATTCTTATAGAGATGTTCAACTTCTAATAATGCCATCGTTCGTAATCTCCTTAGAAGTATCGGAAAGGTTGCCATTATTGTCTTCCGGTTTGCGGTGTTGGAATAATGCTTTTATGTTTCTGAGGGTAAATTCCCATTCACCGAGCAAACCAGATGGCTTGAAATTGATAATTAACAAGACCAGAACAGCGTAAACTACACTGCGGTATTCCGCTAAAGCACGCAACACTTCGGGCATGCCTGAAAGCAAGAAAGTGCCCAATATTGAACCGGTGAGGCTGTTGGACCCTCCGAAGAAGACCATAATGATCCATTCAGCACTTTTTTTCCAACCAAACAAGGTTGGGTCCACATAAGTGGTAAAGAAAGCATATAGACAACCGCTGAAAGCAGTAACCGCCACCGACGTGAGGAAAGCAATCATTTTAACCCTGGGAGCATTGATTCCCATAGCCTTGGCAGCCAGCTCATCATTCCTCACTGCAATGCATTGACGGCCATACTTGCTGTTCTTAAAGAAAGCTGCCAGTGCAATACAAACGATGGCTGAACCTCCCGCAATCCAGACGTTGGTAATCTTAGGTATGCCAGTAAAGCCAGAAGCACCGCCAGTAAGTTTTGTGAATTGGTTGAGTAGTGAGGTGATTGCTTCGCCAAATCCCAAAGTTACCAGGGAGATGTAATCTCTACGCAGACGCACGGTCGGCAAGCCGACAATAAAACCAATCAGAACAGCCATAATAACCGCAATCATGCAGGCAGGAATAAACGGAACACCCAATTTTGTAACCATGATGGCTGAAACGTAAGAACCCAGGGCCATGAACGAAGCCTGTCCCAGCGAAAACATACCTGTAAGGCCTGTAAGGATATAAACACCGGTTACCGAAACAATGGTGATAAAGATAAAAGTCAAAATTGAATTTAGAAGTGCCAACTGACAGACCTACGCTTTCTCTTGGACGTTTGAACCAGCCAAGCCTCTCGGTCGGATCAGAAGGAAAGCAAGCATAATAATGAAAATAATGACGGGAGAAAAACCTGATCCTACAAAATTAATAAGCATTGTTTCTGTCATTCCCAGCAAGAGCGCTCCAAGAATGGCACCGGGGAAGCTGCCTAAACCACCTATCACAGAAGCAATAAAACCCTTCACCACCATGCCACCAAGGGTTGGGTACAAGGTGTAATTAATACCAAGGAAAACACCTGCTAAACCTGCCAGAGCGCCAGAAATCAGGAAAGCAGTTTGGATTGCACGAGTTGAATCGATACCCATAAGCTTGGCCGTTTCGTGGTCAAAGCTAACACTGCGCAAACCGCGTCCAATTCTGGTCTTATTCAGAACATAGACCAATATAATCAACACAACGGCGCTGATCGAAAGCATAAGCAGATCGGATGTTGAAATTACCCAACTTCCAAGCTGGATAGTGGCATTTTTAAAAAAGCGCGGGTAATTGAAAAAATTGGCACCAGCTTTAATGGTAACCAGACCTTCATACAAAGACCCTAATGTAATGGATGAAACGAAATAATATTCCGATGATGACCTACGGACAATAATTCTGCGAAAAGCGACCAATTCACCGATAAGGGAAACCAGTGCACCTGTAACCACTGCAGTAAGAATGGTTGGAATCAAGCCCCATCCTTTCTGCGCTGCTATAAAATAGCCCGCAAAGGCACTTAAGGTCATTAAGGCTCCATGGGAGAAGTTTGAGAATTTTAACACATTAAATACCAAAGAAAACCCCGTCGCGATGAGTGCGTAAACTGAGCCGAGAGCAATGCCATTGATCAGAATTTGCATAGCAATTTTCTTTCATGAAAATCCCCTTGCACCAGTTAGTGCAAGGGGATTTACTCTATAAATATTTATTTACCAACAGAATATCTTTGGAGCAGTACAGGGTCAGATCCCTTGTAAGTGAACATGACCATTTCAAGGCCAGTAGGAGTGTGGGTCATCGGATCGATAGTGATGTTGCCCGTATATCCAGGATAATCCTTTAAGTTTTCAACAGCATCGCGGATCTTGGTTGGGTCGGTTCCAACTTCGCCCATGATCTTCGCAAGGACATTACCAAGATCGTATCCAAGGAAGAACTTATTGGTGGCGTCAATGCCAGTCTTTTCTTTGACAGCTTTGATCAACTCAGCATTCTTAGGTTCTGCCGGGTCAAGGTTGTTGATGAAGTAAATACCATCAGCGGGTTCGCCTAGCAAAGTATTAAAAGGCGGATTGGCATCCAAACCAGCGATCAGGGCACCCTGAAAACCAAGAGCCCGGGCTTGCTGGGTGATAAGGATCAGTTCCTGGGTGTAGTTGGGCATGTAGATGGCGTCAACATTCTCACTAAGGATCTTGCCAAGCAAGGTTTTAAAGTCCTTATCGGTTGCGGCGTATGGAACGGGTTCTACAACTTCAGCACCAAGAGCTTTAGCAGTGTCCACAAATGGGGCCAGCAAAGACGTGGAATAGGCATTGCCTTGGTTGTAAATGACACCAAATTTCTTGAAGCCGTTCTCTTTGACGGCATAGGTTGCCATGATTTCGCCCATCTGGATGGCATTGGGCTGGAAGGCGAACATGTTCTTGTAAGGTGTACCATCTTCCTTGACCTGGGACTTGAGATCCACAGAGAAACCGACAACGGGTACGTTGTACTGTTCGGAAATAGGAGCAATAGCGAGTGCAATGTTTGCGACTGGAGGTCCGATAACAACACTGACCTTGTCAGTCGTGACGGCACGGGTGAAAGCATTGATGGCTTCATTTACGTCGGCTTTGGTATCGTAGGTGATCATCTTGATCATTTGACCGTTGACACCGCCTTTGGCATTGATTTCATCAAATGCCCACTTTGCACCAGCTTCAACCATCTTGCCTAAAGTTGAGGTTGGACCAGAAATGTCCTGCAGACAGCCCACAACAATTTCACCGGCTGG
>WOZB01000138.1 GCA_011620445.1 Anaerolineaceae bacterium
CAGCGGCCACCGGCCACCGCCGTAGAACACGTCGTCGGCGAAGCGGTGCACGCCTTCACGGACGACACCACGGCTGATGTTAAGACAGTTCTGGATGACCTTAACACCAGCGCTAATGAAACATTGGCCGAGTTCATGTCACAAATTCAGAAATAAGTTAGTTGCTTCAATTAACGCCTTCCCGAATACTGGAAGGCGTTTTTTTTGTCTATTTTATAAAGCCGCAAGTAGAGACACGAATTGAAAGAAGCTATCTTCGACCCAAGGAATATTCAAGTTCACATTCTAAGAATGTCACATTCTAAGTCACATTCTAAGAATATTCCGACATAAATAAATTATGCTATACTCACATTACCGGGGATGCCAGGTCTCGACGGGAGACACGGATCCCGGATTGCGAGCCGAGAGGTACCGACCTCGTAAAATCCGTACACAATACAAGTGCCAATAACACTTCGTACGCTGCTCTTCCCCTCGCTGCATAAGCGTTAGGAAACAGCTTGATCTCCTGATCGAGGTCACGTCCCCTGGTTCGTCTGCCTGACCGGTACCAGTAAGGATGTCATAAAGTTAGGCTGCTGCTCATCACGCTGTGGGGTGGGTTCAAGAGGACTTTCGGGTCTGAACAGATAGTTTGCCAGGCGTTCGGTTGTTTGACCCACTGGTAAGCGAAACCGAACAAACAACTACGCTCGTAGATATTCGGTGGTTCGATCTTTCGGACGCGGGTTCGATTCCCGCCATCTCCACCTAAAAAGCTGAACCAGAATTGGCTCAGCTTTTTCTTTTCTGATTACTTGTTCTCAACCAGATTTCTCAACTCAAATTCTGAAATGATGGGCACTTTCAGCGCGAGAGCTTTTTGGTATTTAGAACCCGGATCTGCACCCAAGACCAGGTAATTGGTCTTTGCACTGACCGCGCTGGTTACCTTGCCACCGTTTTCGAGAATGTAAGCCTCTATGCCCTCGCGGGAAAAACCTTCCAGCGCGCCAGTCACCACAAAAGTCAAACCGGCAAGTGGGAGAGGTCCGCTGGCTGCAGGTGTTTGTTCGATTGGCCATATGCCTAAAGTTTTGAATTCAGTCAAAATGTGCTGGTTGGCTTCAACCCGGAACCAATCATAAACCGATTTTGCCAGATTGGGACCAACCCCTTCCACTTCCTGCAGTTGCTCGAGACTCGCGCTTCCGAGCATTTCCAGATCGCCAAATTTTTGAGCCAATTTTCTGGCTGCAACTTCACCGATGCCGTGAATACCCAAGCCGATAATCAAGCGCTGCAGCGACTGATATTTTGAGGCTTCGATTGCCCTCAATAAGTTTTCAGCTTTCTTATCACCGAATTTGTCGAGTTTGAGCAAATCCTCTTTTTTGAGTTTATAGAGGTCAACAGCTGAGCGCACCAACCCTTGCTTGCTCAACTGCGCCACAATCTGCTCGCCAAGCCCTTCAATATCCATCGCCCCGCGAGAAGCGAAATTTTCCACATTGCGGGTTAACTGCGCCGGGCAGGATGCGTTCGGGCAGTAGTAAGCCACTTGTTCTGGGTCCTTTTCGACCAGCGTACCACAAGAAGGGCAGTGTGTTGGGATTTTATATGGCAGTTGGCTTCCATCGCGTTTCTCAGGCAGGCTCGCCAGGATGTAAGGAATGACCTCCCCTGCGCGTTTGATAAGTACCTGGTCGCCAATTCGAATGTCTTTATCTCGGATAAAATCAAAATTATGGAGGGTTGCCTGGCGTACAACGACCCCCCCAACATTCACGGGTTTCAACTGAGCTTCGGGGGTTAAAACGCCAGTACGGCCAACATTGACAATAATGTTTTCGAGTTTTGTCTCAACTTCCTGCCCAGGGTATTTATAGGCCAATGCCCCACGGGGATCTTTACCCGAAAAACCGAGCTCGCCTGCCAATTGCAGGTCATTGATCTTAATGACAATACCATCCGCGTCATATGGCCAATTATGACGTTCCAGGCCTTCCTGCTCACAAATCTTTATGGCCTCATCGATGTTCTCAGCGTGCCAGAGCAAAGGGTTGGTAGGGAAGCCAAGGTTACTTAGGTAAGTTAGGAGCTGCAACTGGGTGGACGGAGTTGGCGAGCTGCTTTCAACAATCTGATAAACAAAAAGCTTTAGGGGCCTCCTGGCAGTGATTTTTGGGTCGAGCTGGCGCAGGGATCCTGCAGCCGTATTGCGGGGATTTAGGTAGGCCCTTTCACCTGCCTTTTCAAGTTTTGCATTTAACTGCTCAAAGTCCTTCTTGAAAATCAGGCATTCGCCGCGCACAACCAGGCGGTCCGGGGCTTCAAAACCAGGTTTAACTGGAATGCGTAAAGGCAGTGAAGGCAGCGTTTTCAGATTTTCGGTAATGTCCTCTCCAACCAATCCATCACCTCGAGTAGCCCCCAAAACAAAAACTCCCTTTTCATAGTGCAGGACAACGGTCAAACCATCCAACTTGGGTTCAAGTACGTAATCCGCCTCGGCGACTGCTGGATTGAGCTTGAGGATTCTTGAATACCATTCCCTGGCATCCTGGCTGCCAAAGCCATTTGCCAGACTAAGAATTGGATTTGGGTGGCGAACTTTCTTGAACTTGCCCAATGGGCTTGCGCCGCTGCGCTGAGTGGGGGAATCCGGACTTATCCATTCCGGGTGCTCGGCTTCGATGGCTTTCAGGCGATTGAAAAGCTGATCGTAATCGTCATCGCTAATTTCGGGTTGGTCAAGGGTGTTATATAGGTAATTGTGATAATTGATCTCACCGCGAAGTTTTTCGAGTTCCTGCAATAGTTCTTTATCGCCCATTTGCTCCTCCAACCTGTAAGCCTGCTCTAATTATACAGGGGGGGCAGTAAAATTCCTTAAATGAAAGTGTTCCTGGCGAGAATCGAACTCGCATGAACGGCTTCGGAGGCCGTTGCCTTATCCATTAGGCCACAGGAACAAGTTGGGCAATTATACTCAAATTCAGGGTTTTACAGCTTCAGGTCGGCCAACTGTCAGGTCGGCCAACATTCAGGTCGGCCAACATTTCAGGAAGTTTAGCGATTAGATCATCACGTCTAATCGGATGCCAATCGTTCCCATCATCCTTGAATCGAGGAATAATGTGAAAATGGGTGTGCCAAACAGCCTGTTGGCCATACTTGCCGCAATTATTGAGGACCTGAAAATCAACAAAATTGAATCTCTTACGGTAGAGATCGAGAACATTGCGTACCGCTTGCATGACTGAGCGCAAGTCTTCTGGTTCAATACTCAGGATATCTTTTGAATGCACTTTTGGGATCACCAGAGTGTGATAGGGTGCCCGGGGATTTGTATCTAAAAAGGCAAAGTTATGTTCATCTTCGTAAACCTTATAGCTGGGTGATTTGCCAGAAATTACGTGGCAAAACATGCAATTATCATCCATCGCTGTCCTCAAATATCAAAGCAAGCCGTTCAAAATCGCAATCCAGTGGGTCAACACCAAGGTGACGTACAAGTTCATCGGGGCGGCCAGTATTGCCGGGCGTAGCACTCATGC
>WOZB01000166.1 GCA_011620445.1 Anaerolineaceae bacterium
ACCATTTCAAAACAGCTTGTAACGCTCATGAGCGGTGAAATTTGGGTTGAAAGTGTGGAAGGTCAAGGTAGTTCCTTCTTTTTCCGCATTCCCATTGCTTCACCGAACAAGGTCTCTTAACCGCCTTTTTATGTAATGTACGGAAAACATTAACGCTGTGAACCCAAGCTTAACTTGGAACGTGCTATAGTTATAACAGACAGCGCAGGGAACAAATCTTGCGTGCAGTGAAGTATTCAATTTCTCTTCTTGGTATTTTTGTTAAGTAATTACGACAAGCACTTATTGCGGAGGAATAGATGCCAAGATTAACTTTAGATCGTGAGACAAGACTGGTTCTGGATGAAATGCTCATCCTTGGCAGCATGGTTGAACAGGCCATTCTCAACTCAGTAGATGCCTTCCGCAGGCGGGATGTAGAAGCCGCCCATGAAATCGTGACCAATGACGGCCGCATAAACGATAAACGTTTCGCCATCGAAAACCGCATCCTCATCTTGATGGCCACTCAATCGCCCTTAGCTCATGATTTGCGCCTTTTATCTGCGCTTCTTGAAGTAATCACCGAATTGGAGCGCATCGGAGACTATGCCAAAGGCATTGCCAAGGTTGCCATCCACCTCGTCGATGAAGAAATTCCCGTTCCATTCCGGGAGATCAGTACTATGGCAGATCTTGCTATTTCAATGCTTCACAGAGCTTTAGGTGCATTTGTCAACGAGGACATTGAAGTGGCTTACGCCTTGCCGCAAGAGGATGACAAGGTGGATGATCTTTACAATTATGTCTCCCGGAAACTAATCGAAACCATGATTAACAATCCCTCGACGATTGATCATATCAGCCAGGTTTCGTGGGTTATTCATAACCTTGAACGCACTGCGGACCGAGTGACGAATATTTGTGAACGCATTATCTTTATTGCCACTGGCGAGTTGATCGAACTCGATAGCACGGACGACGAAATGGAAAGCGAGACGGACCAAGCTAGCAGCGAAAGTTCATGATAAATGACAAAACGCGGAGGTTTCCGCGTTTTGAATAGGGACACATCTCGCAAAGGTAACCAGCTTCTACTATAATCAAGATTATCGGTGTGTATGAAGGTTAAGGATAGGAGCGGACGTGCTAAGGCCTAATACAACTAAAGGAAAATTGATTGTCGTCGAAGGGATCGACGGTTCAGGAAAGTCGACCCAAATAGACCTGCTGTATAAATGGCTCCAATCGCAAGGTTACTCAGTTTTTTTCAGCGAATGGAACAGCAGCCCGCTTGTAAAAAGCACCACCAAGCAAGCAAAAAAAGATAGGTCTTTTACACCCACCACTTTCAGTATTCTGCACTGCACAGATTTTGCTGACCGCTGGGAAAACAGCATTTATCCCTTACTTAAAGCCGGCGTTATTGTTCTGGCAGACCGCTATGTATATACAGCCTTCGCGCGGGATGTTGCCCGGGGCGTTGACCCGGATTGGGTGCGCAATATGTATTCCTTTGCTATTGTTCCGGATGTGGCCTTCTACTTCCGTGTTCCACTTGATATTGCGGTGGAACGGATCACCAGCGCCAGAACTTCCCTTAAATATTACGAAGCGGGCATGGACATGAAACTTTCGGACAATATTAATGAAAGCTTCCGGCTTTTCCAAAGCCATATACTCGCTGAATACGACCGCATGGTGGACGAATTTGGCTTAACCCTGATCGATGGCACTTTACCGGTAAAGACCCAACAAAAGAATGTGCGCATGATTGTCAAGAAAATGCTGGGGAACTGGCAAGGCTTGGAGAACCCCAATAAATCGCCAATCATCATGGAAAACCCATTGGCTCCAAACAAAACCAAGGGGAGCAAAAAATGAGCACAAACAACTTCTATGGCGCAGGGTTCCCTTACCGCAACTTTCAGAAGCTGCCGGGTAAACTTATCGTTGTTGAAGGGACGGATGGCGTTGGCCGTTCAACCCAAATCAAGAAACTCAGGCATTGGCTTGAAGCCGAAGGTTACGCGGTCTCAGATACGGGTCTGACGCGATCAATATTAACCTCAAATGGCTTAGAAGAGGCTAAAAGCGGCCATACCTTGGGGCCGATCACCATGAGCCTTTTTTATGCTGCTGATTTTGCCGATCGCATTGAGAATCTGATAATTCCCGCGCTTTCTGCAGGTTTTATTGTGCTCTCAGACCGCTACTTTTACTCGGTTATAGCGCGCAACGCCATGCGCGGGCTGGATAAAGAGTGGACCCGTAAACTTTATGGCATGGCTTTAAAGCCAGATCTCATCCTTTACCTCAAAGCTAAAGTAGAGACACTCGTTTCCCGTCTTATTCATGGCCGCGGATTGAATTACTGGGAATCTGGAATGGATATGCACCTCGGAGATAATATGTATGATAGCTTTGTGCAATACCAGACCCTGGTGATGAAGGAATTTGACGAGTTGGCGGTGGAATACAACTTCGTAACCATCAACGCAGACCAAGAGGTCGACAAGATTATGGAAGATCTGAAGTCACCAATTAGCCAGCTCTTGCACAACCGCTTGCCAAAGGAAATGAAACCGAATTAATGGCAGAACCCAGTCAATATTGTTTTGCCCGATAAAGTGAGCCCATGAACGACACAATATGTATATACGGCGCATGCATTATTCATCGCCACCTGGAAGCCATGCAGGCTGAAATCGATGGTGTACGGGAGAGTAAGGATATCGAGTATGTACATCGTATGCGTGTGGCTTCACGCCGCATGCGCAGCGCGCTGACTTTGTTTTCCAGTTGTTTCTACAAGCAAGACTATAAGCGCTTTAATCAAGACATCCGTGCTGTCACCCAGGCGCTGGGAGAGGCCAGGGATACGGATGTGCAAGTAGAGGCTTTGCTTAAGGAAGAACCAAAATTTACCTCTGCCAGGCTCTCACCCGGATATAAAAGACTGATTATGCGTCTGCAGCAGCGGCGCGTGGGCATGCAAGCCGCAGTCAATGAGGCAATGGATCAGCTCCAATCAGATGAAGTGTTGGAGAAGCTTTCAGACCTGACATTGCCATTGGTGAAGAAAGCCAGCTCGGTCTACCTATTTTCGCCAGGCCTTTATGAAAAAGCCTACGATGGCATTTTGACCAAAATTGACGATTTGTTCAAACATGAGCCTTATATTCACGACCCAGCTAACATTACCGAACTGCATGCCATGCGGATTTCTGCCAAACGTCTGCGCTATTCCATTGAGGCGTTTGAGGACCTTTACCAGGATCCGATCAAGCCTTTTATCGGCGAAGTGAAGAAGCTGCAGGACGCCCTGGGTCTGGTACATGACCTGGACGTGTGGATTGCTTTTGTTCCAGCCTTCATCGAGGAAGAACGTGAACGCATCCGGAATTATTTTGGCCATGAGGGTCCGTTGAAAAGGCTCCTGCCTGGGCTGAACGCCTTCACAGAATCGCGCAAAGCCATGCGTGAGGATGCTTATACTGAATTTATTAAACTCTGGGATGCCCAATCAGAAGCGAAACTCTGGGACAAACTCAAAAAA
>WOZB01000238.1 GCA_011620445.1 Anaerolineaceae bacterium
ACCTGCAATTGGTCCAAAACTGCTTTGGAGTCAAGCGTGTGCCATGAGACTTCAATATCTTCTTTAATTTCAGGTTGGTCATTCTTAATTTTTTCGGCCATTAAATCGTCCTTTGAATGATTTTGAGCAACTGAGCAATTATACTCAATTCCGCAGCGCAAATTCCCGGATGCCCATGGCCGCGCGCCATAAAAGGGAGCTCAAGGTCCGACCCCTGTGCTAAAATCTATCCATGCAATGGAACCTTTGTGGGCATGACCTGGCGATAGATTTTCTGCGAGAGCACACTAAACCTGAGAAAATGCGCCAGGCTTATTTGATAACTGGCCCAGACGGGGTAGGGCGGAAAAGCCTTGCATTGGCATTTGTCAAAGCCATTTGCTGCCAGAAACCGCCTGCTCCAGGCGAATTCTGTAATGATTGCACGACTTGCCGCCAGATTGACGCAAAGGTCTTCAGCGACCTGACAATCATCGAGCAGGAGGACGGCAAGGAAATTAAAATTGACCAGATCCGCGAAATGCAGAAGACGCTCACACTGTCTCCATTTCAGGCTCCCAGGCGCTTCGTGCTCATCCCAAATTTCCAGCGAGCCACTGCCGGAGCTGCCAATGCCCTGCTGAAATCACTTGAAGAACCGCCTCCCAGGGCTGTATTATTACTGACTGCAGACGCACGCGAAAGTTTGTTGGAAACGATTGCTTCTCGTTGCGAACAGGTGCGTCTTGGGCCTTTGACTGTAAAAGCTACCCAAAATGTGCTTTCGGATCAATTCCACCTTACCGAAGACCAAGCCCTCCACCTTGCCCATTTAACCTCAGGCCGCATCGGCGCTTCATTGCGCTATCACGACGATCCCCAGGTGGTGGAAGCGCATAACGACATTTTGGTTGAACTTGAAGACCAACTGGAAAAGACTTACCGGGCAAGGCTGCAATATGTTGATGAATTGATGCGCCAAAAGATTTCCCCCAGGGAGCAGGCAGCCAGGGTGATACCAGTTTGGTTAGGCTTTTGGCGGGACTGTCTGATTAGTGTTGCCCAAGCCAATATTCCCCTGGTCAATGTTGAACACCGGGAATGGATTGATAAAACGGCTTCGCGGATGACGCTTGAGCAAATCCAAAAAGTGTTGCTGGCACATGAACATGCGCTTGAACAACTCGAATCCTATGCCAATGCCCGTTTGGTACTTGAAAATTTGCTGCTGATGCCCCCGAGGTTGCCTTGAGCCAGGATGTGCAAAGATCCGCCCCTGGCGAGCTCCGTCCCGAACCAGTACAGGCAATATCCGCATCTGAGAGCCAAAATTCTCGTCTAAGGAGTCTTATCCTGACTTGTCTGAAAATCGGTTTGACTAGTTTTGGTGCACCCACCGCTCACATTGCCATGATGGAAAACGAATTTGTGCGCAAGCGCAAATGGATCACTGAAGAGCATTTTCTGGACATGCTGGCTGCCGCCAATCTCATTCCAGGGCCGAATGCCAGCGAATTGGCTTACCATGTGGGTTATGTGCGGGCAGGCCTGCCCGGCTTGGTCCTTGGAGGTCTGGCATTTATCTCGCCAGCTTTCCTTGCATCGGCCATCCTGGGCGCAATCTATGTGAAGTATGGGGCATTGCCAATTATCAGCGGATTGTTTTATTTTCTTAATCCGCTAGTTCTGGCTATCGTTGTGGATACCACCTGGCGGGTCGGCAAGTTGAGCTTGAAAGGCTGGGAACAATTTCTGATTTTTGGGTTGACGATCGCAGCCTCACTTTTGGGCGGCAACGAAACCATCATCCTGCTCTCTGCAGGCGGTTTGGGGATCCTGCTGCATTACTGGCTTAAGCTAAAGCAACATCCCCCAATTGCAATGCTATCCTTCCTGCCCTTGCCTTTGATCGGTTTGATACCTGTTTTGAACAGCGCTGCGCCGATCCTCGAAAATCGTTTGGTGCAGATTTTCCTTTATTTTCTCAAGACTGGTGCTGTGCTTTTTGGATCGGCCATGGTGCTTTTTGGTTTGATCCAGAATGATGTGGTCACACGCTTTGGCTGGCTGACCCAGCAGCAACTGTCAGATGCGATTACAGTTGGCCAAATCACACCGGGACCAGTGCTTTCCTCCTCTTCATTTATCGGTTTCTTGTCGGGGGGTTGGGCTGGTGCAGCCCTGGCAACCCTGGGGGTCTTCCTTCCCGGCTTTATTTTGGTGGCGGTTACTGCTCCCATCCTGAAGAAACTGCGGGAATCTAAACTTGCCCAATGTTTTCTGAAGGGTGTGAATGCCAGTGTGGTAGCCCTGATCCTGATGGTTGCCGTCAACATGGGGCGCACCGGGTTGGTGGATATTTGGACTATCCTGCTCTTTGCGGCTGGACTCTTTGTCTTGCTTAAGTTTGAACTGACTCCGGTGTATTTGGTCATTACTGGTTTTCTGCTTGGGGTAATCAAGGCATTATTCTTTATTTGAAAGTAGAATTGGCCAGTCATGGAAGATATCCTAAAAATCCTTAATCCCCAACAACAAGCCGCGGTTGCCGCGCCTTCCGGCCCTTTACTAATTCTGGCTGGTCCCGGCTCAGGTAAAACCCGCGTGCTCACCTATCGCATTGCCTACCTGGTAGGCGTCATGGGCGTCCCGGCCTATCACATCATGGCAGTCACTTTTACCAACAAAGCCGCCAAGGAGATGGGTGCCAGGGTTAGCAAGATCCTGGCTGATAAGGCTGATGGAATCTGGTTGGGCACATTCCACAATTTGTGCGGGCGTATTCTGCGGCGTGAAGCCGATTTGCTGCCTGTTAGCCGCGATTTTGTCATTTTCGACGCCGATGATCAGGAAAGCCTGATGAAACAGGTGGTGCGAGAGGCGCGCGTAGACGAGAAACTCTTTCGCCCTGCTTCGGTGCTGGATGCGATCTCAAAGGCTAAGAATGAATTGATCGGACCGGAGAACTTCCCGGTAAGCAACTTCCGCGATGAGCAAATCCGCAAGTTTTACATCCGCTATCAACAGTTGTTGATCAAAAACAATGCCATGGATTTTGACGACATGCTGGTTTATACCAGCAACCTGTTTTCTGAATACGATACCATCCTCAATACCTATGCTCATAAATTTGAGCAAGTGCTGGTGGATGAGTTCCAGGATACAAACCTGGCGCAATACTCTATCCTGCGGCAACTGGCCAGACTGCATAAGAATATTTACGTAGTGGGCGATGAAGATCAAAGCATCTATCGCTGGCGCGGAGCAGATTACCGCAACATTCAACGCCTAAAAAACGACTTCCCCGAAATTCGAACCATTTTACTGGAACAAAACTACCGCTCCACCCAAATGATATTGGACACAGCTGTGGCTGTAATTGACCACAATCGCAACCGCACGCGTAAAAAGCTCTTTACTGAAGCCGCCAAAGGTGAGTTGGTGCGCCTCATGGTGAGTGAAGATGACCGCGAAGAGGCTGAGAGCGTTGTATCCAGCATTGAGCAGGCGATTACCAAAGCAAAAGTAGATCCGAGCGCTTTC
>WOZB01000263.1 GCA_011620445.1 Anaerolineaceae bacterium
AAGAGCCTGGGAACAAGAAACATGGAAAAATCCGTCAACCAGAAACTTGTTTTGCAGTTCAATTGTCAAAATATTCATAAGGCCCTTTCAAAGGCCATGCAGCAGAGAAGCTTATAGCTGGCATGGTTTGATTCATATTAAAAGATCACTTCTGTTTTGCCAACCCCATTTCTTTCAAGAAAAATGGGTTGTTTTTCCAGTCCTTTTGCACTTTGACATCCAGGGAGAGAAAGACTTTTCGATCTGCCATAGCCTCAATGGATTTGCGCGCGGAAACGCCAATTTCCTTAATCATCTGGCCGCTTTTTCCTATGAGTATGCCCTTTTGAGCTTCCCTTTCAACATAAATCGAAGCCAGAATGTAAAGATCGCCGTTGCTTCGTTCAGTAAATTCTAATACCCTGACAGCAAGACTATAGGGCATTTCATCATCTAATTTTTCCATTGCACTGGCACGGATCATTTCAGCGGCGATGTCACGTTCAAAATCTTCAGTGACTTGGTCTTCCGGATAGAATTTTGGCCCTTCAGGCAGCATCTCTTCGAGGGTTGAAATCAGTTCATCAATGCCGGAGTTCGTCTCCGCGGAAATTCGAAGCGTACGCACCCCCGGGAGCAAGTCTTGATAATTTGTCTCCGCTATTGCACGGGTTCTCTCATCTGAAAGATCCTGTTTCGTCATCACCAGCAAAATTCGGTTCGCAGTTTTTTTCTGTAATACCCCGATGAGTCTGCGATCGACCGCATCAGGAGCGGCTGTGCTATCAGCGAGGAAAGCAATGAGATCTGCATCTGCCAGCGCATAAGAGGCTTCGGCATTAATAAATTCGCTCAGCTTGTCGATGGGGTCGTGAAAACCAGGTGTATCCAAAAAGATAATCTGGGCTTTTTCCGTGGTCAGGATCCCAAGCTGCCGTTTACGGGTGGTTTGCGGTTTCGCCGAAACCCCGGCTATCGGTTGCCCAAGCAAGCGGTTCAGCAAGGTGCTTTTCCCGGCGTTAGGGCGCCCCACCAAGGCAACATACCCGCTGTGAAAACCACCGTAGTCAGGTTTTTCTGGCTCTACACGTTTGGCAGCCTCCGGGGAGATCAATTTCGCGGCTTCAATCTGATGGCCTTCAAGCCTGAGCAGCCATTCCTTGGTGGCAATCCCGCCTTCAGCACTAAAACCATGCATTTTCCCGCCAGCGCCAAGCACCCGGTGGCAGGGAATAATGAGGAGTAATGGGTTTTGGGCTACAGCCATCCCCACTGCCCGGGCAGCAAGAGGTTTGCCAATTTCCTTCGCCAGGTCGCCATAAGTGATGACATCGCCCCAGCTTACTTTTCGTAGAGCGGTATAAACACTCTGTTGGAAAGCACTCACCTGGGAGATGTCAATTGTTAATTGATCCAGAGCTTTGTCATCCCTTTTGAAATAAGCAGCAAGGGCAAGGGCGATCTCCTGACCTTGTGAATCCAGGGAACCCACCTCGTCCAGCGGCTGAGGGTCATTTTTTGGCAGCAATCCCAGTGAAGATATGCCGGCAGGACTGTATCGGGCTTCGAGGGTACCAAGCGGGCTGGGGAGAAAGATTGTTTTTTCCATATAGGTCCTTATTGTATTTCTGATCGTAAACCATAATCTGGCCTGAAGGGTTTTCAGTGAAAAAATGAAATCGTAGGGTAATCGTAGGTTAAGCGTCAAGCAGATTAATCCTAAAGCAAGTAAGATGATTTTGAAAGGGCGACTTCTCTTCTTCTCCTCCTTAATACTAGTGCCGGGGTCGGCGTCCTCGGCACTAGCTGATTCTTAAGCAGATCAATTCCTAAAGATTATTAGCAGATCCACACACAGAAATACTTTTCGGATTAAAATCGAAAAGGCTTTTTGGAGGTGCTCATGAAAGAAAAACGCGAAATCTTTCCGATTGATATTGCCGGGGTCCATCGTGACCTGCGGCTATTTGAAGTGAAACCCGGGTTGCGCATTGCTATCCTTAATATTCTGGGGGATGTGGAACTGGTGGATGCCTGCGCTAAAGCCCTGGCTAAAAAAATAACCGGGATTGACTATGATGTGATTGTGACTGCAGAAGCCAAGTCCATCCCCATTGCTCACATGCTGGCCAGGGAGACTGGCAAGCCCTATCTCGTCCTGCGCAAAGAACCCAAACCTTACATGGGAAATTTTATCAGCGTAGAAACGCTCTCCATTACTACCGGCAAACCGCAAATTCTGATCATCGACGAAAAAGACATCGACCAAATTAAGGGCAAGAAAGTCATTTTGCTCGATGATGTGATCAGCACTGGGTCCACACTGCAAGCCATGCGTTTGATAGCAGAAAAAGCTGGCGCGCAGGTTGCGGCAGAGGCGGCCATCCTGACGGAGGGTGACCGGGCTGAATGGATGCAAATCATCTCATTGGGGCATTTGCCACTCTTTTTCGACCAGAAATGAACTCTCTGCAGGTGCGCCTTGGGCTGGAACGCGGTAGGGAAGGCCGCACCTTAGCCTGGGCTTTGGATTTTCCAGGGGCTTTTGCTTACGGAAAAGACGATGCTGAAGTTCTTGAAAAGATGCCCGAAGCCCTGGCAAATTACAAGACTTGGCAATGGCACCATGATGGTGAAAAATGGGAGAACGCAACCAGGATTGACTTGCAGGTCGTGGAGACCTTTGACACGTTTATAACCGCAGACGGCAATACCATCTATGCCTTCTTTGAGGATGACCGCCGGCCTCTCCAAACTATAGAAATCGTGCAAGCTCTAAAGATGCATACCTGGCAAAGGCAAGAGCTTTTGGAATGCGTAAGATCGCTGAGCTCGGAAATCATGACCCGCATGCTGCCAGGGCAGCGTTGGAATATCAACGGTATCTTAAACCATATTGGGCGAACCGAAATTTATTGTCTTGAGAGCATGGAACTGCCAATTCATTCCGCAGAATTTTCTTTGGTGCACAACCCATTCAGGATACTTGAACTTAGTTTTGAGCTTATTCAAAATCTTTTACCCGAGCTGGAAGGTGATGCAGCAGTACGGGACCAGGGGGGAGAGCTATGGTCGGCACGCAAATTACTTAGGCGCTTGCTCTGGCATCAGCGTGATCACATAGACCATATTCAGCAAATCCTGGAAATAGCGAACTGGTAAAGCAGAGGAAAATTCGAGTGTCCTGTACTATATTCGGACGACAAGCCAATTATGTTAGCAGAAGTTAAACTAAAACTGGAGCCTCACCTGCTCCAGTTTTAGTTTCGATCAAAATAGTGTTTTGTCACAAATGATCCTGTCAGGGCAAATTTGAAAGGAGAGAAACATTTTTGCCCAGCAAAGTTATAGTAACGCGTGTTAGTTAAATCAGTAATAATTCCACGTTATGGTTATGTTAAAGGCGTCGCACCTGCCTCAAAAAAAGCAGGCAAAACGCCCATCTTCAGGCTGCCCATTCAGCATCAAAAATTGCCGCCCCACCGCTGCCAGTCAGCCAAAGAAGAGAACATTCCGTCAGCCGGGGCGTAATGCC
>WOZB01000050.1 GCA_011620445.1 Anaerolineaceae bacterium
TTCTTTTAGCCTTGCTGGTTGCTTGTTCAGTTCAAAAAGATACCCCAACATCAACACCCGAATTGCAGCAGTTGCGAATCAAGAATAGTGGCAGCACAGATTTTATGGCGCTTCAGGTTCTTTTTCCTGGGATCAAACCCGATGCTGAGGCGATAAAAATTGATTTTGGCGACATTCAGGCTGGGCAAACCAGCACGTACCTGGAGGTTCCCTGCGGGGTCTACCGCTATGCGGCCTATAGTTATCGGATTGGTGATCGTGAAGTGGACCAGGCTGTGATCGATTGGGTGGGTGAAAGTCCTATGGCAGGCCAGAAGTTCACGTATGAATTAACGCTAAACCTCGAAAATGTTCCGGGTGATCAAGTACAGCTCATTGCAGTGGTGGTTGATGAGCCTTGATCCTTTGCCTGGCACCGTGTTAAACGAGTCCTATGTCTTTGTCTGAAGGCGGTTGCCCCAATAAATCGGTCGCCAGATTGAAGATGTCGGCGGGTCTTAAGCCTAATGGCTAATATCCGGATTCTCCTTTCCTACGTCTGGCAGGGTATAATTCTTTTAGTTTTTTCATTCTAATCTCAACAGTAAGAGCCGATCTTTCATAGCCGGCTTATGGCCTTTTTTCACCGGAACTTTATTGCATAAAGTGTTGGAAAGAGACAAAATGAATACAAAACGCTTTACGATCCTTCATAACAATGACATGCACGGCGATTTTTTGGCTGAAACCGGCCAGGTTAACGACGAGCTCATAGGTGGGCTTTCACTGCTTTCTGGTTATATCAACCAGGTGCGCAGGACGGAGAAGAACGTCATCTATGCCATCGCTGGCGACATGGTGCAAGGTTCCATCATCGACACGGAATACAAGGGCATCAGTACTATCGAGATCATGAATTACCTCTCTCCGGATGTGGTAACCCTGGGAAACCACGAACTGGACTACGGTCTGCCGCATCTGCTCTTTCTGGAGAAACTGGCTAACTTTCCGATTATCAATTCCAATATGTACATTACCAAGTACAACAAAAGGCTGATGTCGCCTTATCTCATCAAGGAAATTGACGAATTCAGCATTCTCTTTATCGGCATCATCACCGAGACAGTGATGGACTCCTTACGACGGGACGGGCACATAGGCACCTTCATTAGCCTGGAGGATGCCGCCCGCGAAACCGGGCGAATTTGCGATGCCTACAAGAACGCGGATATCGACCTGACTATCCTGCTCACGCATATCGGTTTTGACTCGGATAAGGAACTGGCTGCCATGCTCAAGCCCGAGTGGGGGGTGGATATGATTTTGGGCGGCCATTCGCACACCCTCCTGGAGCAACCCGCCGTGGTCAACGACATTCTGATTGCCCAAGCAGCCGTGGGTACCAACCAGGTGGGGCGTTTTGATATTCTGGTGGATGACGAAACCAATTCCATCATCGAATGGAAATGGCAGTTGGTGCCCATCACCAGCAGCACGGTTGAACCGGACCTGGAGCTGCAAAAGTTTATCGACGACTTCAATCGGGAAGTGGACGCCAAATACAGCACGCTGATTTGTCGCTTCGCGCGCCAGCTAACGCACCCCCAGCGTGAAACTGAAACTGCACTCGGCAACCTGGTGTCAGACATCTTCGCGGAAAACTCGGATTGCGATGTAGCCTTCATCGGCAGCGGTTCCATCCGCACCAAAATGCTTGGCCCAGTGGTGACCCTGAGGGACATGAAGCAGGCCTTCCCATATGACGAGGGCTACCTCAAGTACACCATCACAGGCGAACAACTGCAGTCAATTTTCTCGTACATCATGCGCAAGGATAACCGCAATGGCGAAGGCGAATGCTACCAGGTGAATAGCGGGGTAAAGGCCATTTATGATGATATCTTTCAGCGGCTCGTTTCGCTGCAGGTGGGCGGGCAGGAAGTGGACAAGGATCGCCTGTATGTGATTGGGCTGACCGATTACCACGCCGCCAATTGTGAAAAGAACATCGGCCTTTCAATGGAAGCCCTGAACGCGCATGGCCCCATGAAGGTAGGCGCCACATCCATGCAGACTGTGCTTGAGGAATACCTACGTGGGCACCAGAACCTGAACCGTGAGGTGGAAGGCAGGTTGGTTTACCAGTAATAAGCCTTATTTTGCCCCTTTCGGTGCATCGATAACTAATTAATTATGGAGGATTATGGAAGACACTTTTAGTAAGTTTGGTCCATTTATTGGCATCTTGTTGGAGTTGGTATTGATTGGGCTGGGCATAATGCTGATTAGGAAGCACACCAAAAGCAAACAGAAGGCTGCAGAAGCCCTGAACTGGCCGACCGTTTTGGGCAGGGTCACCCGCTCAGAGATTGAGAGAAGCGAGAGCACGGACGAAGACGGCACTTCGTACAGTTACACGCCTAAAATTGAATATGTCTATCAGGTGCTGGGGCAGGATTACAACAGCAAGCAAGTTGCCTTCGGCGGCTTCAGCAGCACGGGCAGCAAGAAACCCGCCGAAAAGGTGGTGTATAAATACCCCCTGAACGATTCGGTCACTGTTTTCTACAACCCTGCCAACCCGCATGAGGCTGTGTTGGAGCAAACGGTGGGCTCCGGCGCGAAAGGCTCTTTGATTGGCGGCATCATCCTGATTGTGGTGAGCCTTTTGATGGTTTTGACCTTATTGCTTGGCTGGCTTGGATAGTTCGATTCGCTAAACAGTTGATTGTCCACGCCAGATTGGTGAAAGCCATACCGATCCAACCCTACGCGGGAAATGGATGGTGGAGAAAACCAATCAACAAAGATCCTTCCTGGCCGTCGGGATGACAAGTATTCGATATTAGGGCAGGATTGACCCGCTCTTGGTCAATCCGCCGAAAACATTCTTGGCATTTCCAGGCCTATAAGGTTGAAGGTGGATTAGTGAAAGCCAAACAACTTTCCATCTTGAGCCTCATTTGCGACTGCGAAGCGTACTCGCGGAGCAGAGCACCATAGAGTAAGGATCTGCTAACTGTGAATCGCATCGGAAGCAATCCTCGTGTCAGAATGACAAGCTAAATTTCATATCCATGGCCAGAAGCGCAACGAAACGGCCATCTGTTTTTCTTTGACGAAGTGGCTGAGGCAAGCGCAGCGCCTTGCCCTATTTTACTGTCGAGGAAAACCAATCACCCCCGCTACGCGGACTCTCTTTGCAAAAGAGGGCTAAAGAGGTTTTCGTGGCTGACCGTTTAGCCGTAGGAGCGACTTGAGCTTTTTTGCGAAGCTCGCCCGCTGTTTGCTGACCTAGTATTTATTCGATCATTGACGAAAAAACTTGGTTTAATCGTAGTTTCTGTACAATTGGCGGATTGGTGAAAGGAGCACCAATCGCGCCCTTACGAGGAGGCTATTTAGAGAAAATTCAACCAACATGGATCTCTCTTTTCGTCGGAATGACAGACAAAAATTTCGGTCTTTACGAGAGGCGCGAGGGGCGTACTGGCTACC
>WOZB01000036.1 GCA_011620445.1 Anaerolineaceae bacterium
ATTGGACTGCAAAGTCATTTGGATTCGTGACTTTCCATTCAATACTTCCATCGCCCAGACATTCGCCCATCAGTTCAAGTTCTTTGGGATCTTTTTCTTCTTCCGGGTCATCACAAACTTCAATAGTTTTATCAGTAGAAATTTGTTCATTGCCAAGAGAATATGATAGAGAAATCATATTCCCCGTTGAAAGGGTTTTGAAGGTCACAAAGCTGTTTGCCGCAACGTTAGAACTGCCACTTTGGCTGTCATTGGTTTCCCAGGAGAATTGGACTGCAAAGTCATTTGGATTCGTGACTTTCCATTCAATACTTCCATCGCCAAGACATTCACCGTTCAATGTCAGTTCTTCAGGGTCGCTCTTTTCTTCCGGCACATCACAGACTGCACCTGATACAGATGCTGTCCCTTCATATAGGTTGGCGAGTGGGGAGGTAATCACTTTGACGCCATTGGCGGATTGAGGTGTGACGAAGTATAGTGTTTCGCCTACGTTGATGAAACCCTGGACATCAGAAAGGAAATTTGTGGAAAAGCTGGTAGCAGGTCCACTTTCATGGCGCACACGCCAGATATGGTCTCCTGGTTCAACTTCAAGCCCATACCCCTCGACAATCCCTGCTATATCCGCTGCGCATATATATGTAATTCGGACAAAGGGTTGCTCTTCTTGTTTTACTTCTTCTGCAAGCCTAAAACTGGCGTGACTGATATCGTGAAAAGCGTTTTCGTTGGGATTCGGGACATCTGTGGTCACTTTAACAGAGGATTGGGGAGGGTCAATGGTTTCATATTTTACCGTTGTACCAGCTTTATAACAGACCTCGACGACCAGTTTTCCCTCAGGTGCGACGTAGTCATAGGATTGGGCGTTAATCCCATCCACCTTGACCCAATCTCCGGATTTCGGGCAGGTTTCCTGCGCTTCTGCATAGACGTCCTGTGAGGAGATCAATGGCGTAGCTAAAATCAATAGCAGCGCAAATGAAAAACCAATCCCAAGGCGGAGCATTTTATTATTTCTTTTCTCTCTCATTTTCTTATCCTTTTTGATTGTTTGAAAGTTTTGTAAAAGTTAATTGAGATCATCTCTCCAAATTAATCTTATAATAAGACAAATTAGATAGTAATAGTAATGTATAATTAATAATTAATCAAGTGGCATTTTCCACTGAAATTTAAATTCCGGTAAATCGACAATGAATTCACTTTAATAAATATGAAAGAGAAGTTTGTCAATTATTGTCAAGACGGTCTATAATTGGAAAGTGAAATTTTATTACTTGGCCGTTTTACTTGAATGGAGAACATAGCAATGGATTTTGATGTGATTAAACCTCTCTTGTCCACAAATGCGACAAGTAAAATATTATTATTGGTTATGGATGGGTTGGGCGGACTACCGATGGAGCCGGGTGGTAAGACAGAGTTGGAAACCGCCTCAACGCCCAATATGGATAAACTGGCTGAATCCAGCATGATGGGTTTACACCAGGGTATTCGAACGGGCATCACACCCGGCAGCGGACCGGCGCACCTATCCCTGTTTGGTTATGATCCTTTGCAGTATGAAGTCGGCAGGGGAGCCCTTTCAGCTCTGGGGATCGATTTTGATCTACAACCGCAGGACGTGGCCGCACGCGGAAATTTCTGCACCGTAGACGAACAAGGCCGTGTGACCGACCGGCGAGCCGGCCGAATTCCAACTGAGATTTCCGAAAGATTATGTGCCTTGTTGCTTGAGAAAATTGATATCCCAGGTGTGGAAATATTCTTACGACCCGTAAAAGAATACCGTTTTCTGCTGGTGATCCGCGGGGAAGGTCTCAAAGCGGAGATTGAAGAGACTGACCCTTTGATTCTCGGAAAAGAACCGTTTCCCGCCAAAGCGATGAACCCGGGTTCGGAAAAAGCCGCAGAAATTATCCGTGAATTCGTGAAACAGGCAAAGGTCATCCTAAAGGATGAGCACCCGGCCAACATGTTGCTATTACGTGGTTTTGCTCAAATTCCAACCTGGCCCAAATTCCCGGAAGCCTTTGGCGTGAAGTCCCTGGCGATTGCCATGTACCCGATGTACCGGGGTGTCGCCAAACTGGTGGGTATGGATTGCATGCCGGCTGCGCATGATTATGAAGAGGAATTTACAATGCTTGAAGAGAATTGGGATAAATACGATTTCTTCTTCCTGCATATCAAAAAGACAGACAGCTATGGCGAAGATGGGAATTTCCCGGCTAAGGTTCATGAGATAGAAAAAGTGGATGCGCTGTTGCCGAGGGCGTTGGCATTGGATCCGGATGTGCTCATTATCACCGGCGACCATAGCACACCCAGTTTGATGAAGTCTCACAGCTGGCATCCCGTGCCCGTCCTGTTTTATGCCAAGACATGCCGGCCGGATACTGTGACCAGCTTTGGAGAACGCGCTTGTCTGCAAGGTGGATTGGGAAATCGAATTCCTGCCTACGAATTGATGCCGTTGGCATTGGCCCATGCCGGACGACTTGAAAAGTTTGGCGCATAAAGTAAGCAGAGCACATAAACCGGTGATTGATTTCACCGGTTTTATTTTTGATCGCCCTATTCGTATAGCCATTTTCTTTATTGATAATAGAACGCTGGCCGCCGATCCTGAAATAAATTGTTTCGATTGGTTATATCTTTATTGAGTGCCAGATCAGGGTCAATTTCAAGGCTGTGAAGCACTGGTTTATCTTTTGGAGCTTGATAGAGGACCGTCCCGAATGGATCCGTTATTTGGGACCTTCCAGTGAAATCCAGCGAAGTGCCTTCAAGCTGCTCAGTACCAATCCGGTTTGCCGTTACTGTGAAGACCCTGTTTTCAACGGATCGGGTAATCATGGCGTCCTGGCATAAGTGCAGGACCAGGTTAGCAGGGTGGGCGATGATTTGCGCTCCTGAGAGCGCTAACGTCCTTGCGCTTTCAGGAAAGATCCAATCAAAACAAATCATCATTCCGATCGAGACACCTTTCCATTCAAACGTGATGAACCCTGTATTCCCAGGAGCAAAGAGATCCTTCTCATTATGGAAGAGGTGTGTTTTACGATAGTTGGCCAGTATCCCGTTTGGTGAAATGGCAATTGCACTATTGTATAAACACTTATTAGCTTTTTCTGCATAACCCGCAACGATGGTACTTTTGGATTGTTGTGCAAGCTTCCCAAGTGCGGAAATGAACGGACTGCTTTCAGCACATTCTTCCGCGTAGGGTTCTATAGCCTTGGGTGAACTGTATAGGTATCCGGTGTTTGCCAATTCAGGCAAGACGATAAGGTCAGCCTGAATTACGGCAAGGTGATGTTCAATCGTCCTAATGTTTTGTTCAACATCATTTCGGACAGGATCAAACTGAAGGATTGCGATTCTAAAGGACATTTCTTCTCCATAATATTGAAACGTAAGATATTATCGAATAAGATTAATATCAATGAATATTAT
>WOZB01000039.1 GCA_011620445.1 Anaerolineaceae bacterium
TGACGGTGTTCGGCCTTCTGAGCCTCAGCTTCAGTGTCTACAGGCACCACTTAATTCCAACGCACTTTAATTTTGCGTACTGGGCGAATCGTGCCAACATCCAGTCCGCGCCAATTTTTCAGAACTGGGCTGCTAAACTCGCTAAAAGCTTCAGATGCCATTTCTTTCTCAAAACCAAAAGCTTTCATCAAGGCCGTTGTCAGGCAGTGGGTAGCCCGCCGGTTTGGGTCGCCATCCGCAATTTTAAAGACAATGCCGATCCCCCTGGAGCGTGAGTGCAAGGCACCGGGCATGATTCCAATCATCTGGAAGCCTTCTGCCCCGCCCTTACTGATGACCTTTCCCTGCATGACTTCCATGAGAGCAGTATCCAGGCGATGCGGCCCCGCAATCATGAAGGGATAATGGATCATGGCGTCTGTAATCTTATGGCATGCTTCTTCACGTTCACTGCCAAAATTGTCAGGATCGCACAACCGTGCCACCGCGGAAGCAAAGTTGCATATCTGCAGTGCATAGACTGGAGCGCTGCAGCCATCAATGCCCAGGATGAGCTCCTTGGCGGGTGTGCCGCTCATCTCTGCCATGGCTTTACGGATGCTCCGCTGAATCGGGTGTTCAGGGTCCAGGTAATCATTCAGAGAAAGGTCGCGCATTTTTGCGGCTGCCAACATGCCCGTGTGTTTGCCTGAACAATTATGCCGGAAAGGTGTTGGTTCTTCACCCCGCAGTTTCATGGCTTCAGCGGTGTCTTTTTCCGGCCAATGCGTACCGCACTGCAGGTTTCCCTCATGTAAACCGACCTTGTTGTGGATGGACTTCAAAACTTCCACATGGCGGTCTGTGCCGGCGTGCGAGGCACACATAATTGCCAATTCTTCTTCAGTTAGATTAAATTTCTCAAGACCGCCGCGTTCAACGAAGGGCAGAACCTGGAAAGGTTTCATCGAGGATCGCGGAAAGGTAACCAGCTTCGGGTCAGCCAGAGATGCCAGCAGCGTGCCGGCTGAATCCACTATTGCAAGGGCACCAAAGTGCAGGCTTTCAACAATTCGGCCCCGGGTAACCTGCACCAGGGGAGCATATCCTTTAATCTTCTTCATAGTTACCTTTCTCAGCGTCCAATTTGTTCAAAATAGGTACTTAAGCCCCAGCGCAAACGGTTGAAGTACAGTTCGCTTTCATTGGGGGTTAACTCAAACTTTTTCATAATCTTGGGTATAACGGCATGGTACTCATCAATGACCGATTTTTTCGTATCCAAGGGTTCGAGCAGGGAACGAATATAAACAATCAGCTTTTCCATCCACTTCACATCCTTGGCTTCCACGATTCCATTTCGCGAAGAAATGATGCGGTAACCATTGAATTGCTTACCCTGCAGATATTTAAGGTCTTCCTCCCAGTTTGCCAGGTTGGCGTATGCCAGGAACGGGCTTTGATTAACAACAACGCTATCCCCAACAAAGATTACTTTTTCTTCGGGAATGTTCACCCAGGTACCCGCGTGGTTAGAGCCGGAACGGTGTTCAAAGAAAATTTCCAGATTTCCGAGCGCCAGAGCCATATCTTTCTGGTAAAGAATTTCCGGCGGAACCCAGCGTGAAGTTGGAGTCTCGTGCATATCCAGAAAGGTTAACTGTTCGTCCTGAGATCTGACGGTGCTCTTAACCCTTCCAGTGGTTGCGGCGTTGCTCTGGGTGATGGTAATGGAATCTGAGCCTTTAGTGCTCAACACGCGGTCATAATTCGTATCTAGCAGTACCTGGAAGCAGAGTAAGTTGTGGTTTTTTTCTCCGCTGACGCGGAAGAAAGGCAAATCCTGCGGGTGAAAATTGGCATCAATTTGCAGACAGGCAGATTCGTTGTGGATCAAAGCCACATATAAGCCAATCCCGTTTTTTTCAAGAGAAATGTAAGGCGAAATCGCTTCCATCAGTTCCTCCACTCATGACTAAAGGCTATTATGCCAAAAGCCTCATCGCAATTCAAGCTGTTATGGTTGGCAAGCTATAATTGCCCGGCCGGCTTTACGAGCATCCAGCTGCATCCCAAAGTAAGGGCTGGGGTCTAATGTGTTTCTAATCTTGAGTTCGTTAAGGTAATTACCCGCACCATCATCCCTGACGATGGAAAAATGCAGGTGCACCCCGGTGGGAGCGAGTGGGTTACCAGAATAATTACCCATCTTGCCGATCAACTCACCCTGACTTACCGGCACGTCAAAGCTGCCTTCAGGAAATTTCGGGTCAATGAGTGAATTACCTTCTGCATCCGCCAGATGGGTCATGTATAACCAGATTTGCCTGTCTGGCTGCAGAGGGTCTTGAGGTACCCGGATAATAACTGTAGACTTCCAGCCAGGCTGGCGGCTTAGAAAGCCCGGGTAGGCAGCAAAAACATCCGCTTCGCCGGCTTCTTTACCGGAAAAAATATCCAGGCCTTGGTGCGCATCCAGGAACTTGAAGCTGTCGTGCCAGAGAAAACCTAAGAAACCGTCGGTTGGGTAGGCAAAAGGGGCATTTTGACAGCGGGTATTCGCAGGCATCACCCAATCATTATGCTTCCCCGGGTTCTGAATAAAATCGATCACCATAGGAATGCGCCCGCCCCATCGGCTTGTATAGAATTTTGCCCCGAAGAAAGAGATGATCAAAACAAGAATAATAATGACTGCTGGAAAGGCTTTTTTCACTGCAGGAATTTTACATCTGTTTTTATTGTGCTAATTTCTGCGGATTGGGCCCGAATATTGCAACCAATCCTTCGAACAGCAGACATCTGTCTTAATTACTTGCATGGCGCCTTCGCCTGATAGGAGAACTATGAATAAAAAATCGTTCGTATTCATCACCCTGATCGTCATCCTGCTCGCCTCGACCATTTTTTCCACGGCTGCGGCTAAGGTGGAGAAAATCCCCCAGGTCAGCTTTTTGGATGTGACAAAGGGCGAGAGTGTAACCATAATTACCAACTATATGCCGGAAAATACCGACATCATTGCCTATATGGGGGAACTGGATTCCAAAGGTGAGAATGGCATTGTAGTCGGACAAATGAACACCGGTAAAGGTGGTTCATTCTCCGCGACTTTACCCATCCCTGCTGAGCTAAAAGACCGCGAGTACATTGTTGTGCGCCTGGTGGCACCCAAACAGTGGTATTGCTACAACACCTTCCAGAACGACCCAAACGGCACAACCCCGGTGCCAAGCTCCGAGCCCAGCGGAACACCTGCCCCGGATGAGCCCGAATATACGGTGACGACGGTTAGTGGAAAGCCTTACAAGGGATATCCCATGTTTGCCATCAAATCTGTTGACCAGGGCAAAACTGTAACCGTGATCACGGATAACTTCCCTCCGGGCCTCGATTTTGTAGCCTTGATCGGTAAATTGGGGAAGAACGGCGCAGATGGTACCCCGGTTGGACAATTCAATTCGGGTGAAGGCGGTGCTTTCGAA
>WOZB01000004.1 GCA_011620445.1 Anaerolineaceae bacterium
GCAATCCAGCTGGCTGTCACCGTGTTGCGCATGCTTGCCCATTATTAAAAATAAGGCTATCCAAATACATGGACAGCCTTGATATTTCTTTGCAAGCACATCGCTTCAGTTGACGAAGGCCAACCGAAACGAAAAATTAACGTTTGGTGTAGGTTGGGGCCTTGCGGGCGCGCTTGAGGCCTGGCTTCTTGCGTTCCTTAACGCGGGAATCGCGGGTGAGCATGCCTTGTTCACGCAGCTTGAGCCGATTGGTTTCATCCAGGGCAACCAATACACGGGCTAAACCGAGCTTGACAGAATCGCGTTGGCCAGAAACACCGCCGCCTTGTACTTTGACGGTCACATCCCAGTTGTCAGGGTTCTGTCCGACAGTTTCAAGGGCACCACGGATTGCTGCTTCATCACCATCGCGGGTGAAGTATTCAGCGATCGGTTTGTCATTGACGGTAAACGTGCCGGTTCCAGATGAAACGCGCACACGGGCGGAAGCTTGCTTTCGGCGACCAATTGCTTCTTTATATTCAGCCATGTTTCCTCTACTTATCTACTTCATACTGCTGGGGTGCCTGGGCGTTGTGAGGGTGCTCTGCACCAGCATAGACTTTCAGGTTTTCCAGATAATGTTTTGTCATACGGTTCTTAGGCAGCATGCCTTTGACTGTCATGTGGATCAGTCTCTCGGGATGTTTGTCCAACAGGCCCTTGAGGTTGTCGGACTTTAATCCACCAGGGAAACCGCTATGTCTGTAATACATTTTGCTGTCCAATCGGCTTGGATGGAAGGTTATCTTGGAGGCATTAATGACCACCACATGATCGTTCATATCCACGCCGGGGGTAAAGTTCGGATGTTGCTTGCCAATCAGCAAAGCCGCGATCTTGCTCGCGAGACGCCCAAGAGTTTCCCCTTCAGCGTTCACAAGGTACCATTCACCTGCCAATTGTCCTTTATTTACGTATGTCTTGTCCACTTTATTTCTCCGTTATTCTTCGCCCTTGCTTTTGCATGAGCGCATTACTTATTTATTTCCTCGACGTAATCTACTTTCACCAAGGTCAACCCGCGCGCGGGTGCCAGTGCAACTGTTCCGGCGTAGCCGGTCTCGAAGCCTCTCCGCACTGTGCCTTTGGGCATCATCCCTGAGCCTACATGGACGAGAACCCAAACGATTCGGCGCACCATATGGTTCAAGAAAGCATTTCCCTTGATGGTAAAGTTCATCCCAAAATCAGTTTCGGTCCATTCCGCTTCAAAGATCTTGCGGACAGTCGTACCGCTTGGTCTCATTGCCTTACCAAAAGCGATAAAATCGTGTTCTCCCAGTAAATCTTGGGATTCAAGGTTCATCAGCTCAAGGTCCGGCTTAACTGTCACCCGCCAGGCAAAGCGGTCGATCAGCGGATTGCGGTGTTTCTGCGCATAAAGCTGATAGCGATATGTGCGGCTGAGGGCATTGTAACGTGCATGAAAACCCTCATCAACCTCTTCCGCCTCCAGTGCAGCGATGTCATCCGGTAGAAAAGCATTCAAGGCAGTCAGTAAAGTGTCTGTATCATGCTTCCATTCCAGGTCTACATGTAAAACCTGGCCAAGAGCATGCACTCCGCTATCCGTCCTCCCGGAAGCTGTCAGGGTATTCCCCTGCCAACCAATTCTTCGCAGCGCGGCTTCCAGTTCATGCTGGACACTGTGCTTGATCGCCTGGCGTTGGTAACCGTTATAAGCGGTCCCATCATAAGCGAGGATAAGTTTGTAACGTGCCATGCCTTTGCACTCAAGCCAAAGGCGTTCTACTAAATTTACTCAGCAACCAACTCAAGCAGCACCATTTCAGCGTTATCGCCGAGGCGTGGTCCAAGTTTGAGGAGGCGTGTGTAACCACCGGGACGACTGACAAAGCGAGGGGCAATATCGTCGAAAAGCTTTTTGACGATTTCAGGGCTGGCATTGCCAAGTGCTGCTGCAATTTGGCGGCGGGCATTTACTTGGGCGATTGTGTCGCCCTTGTTGCTGTTGCGAGCAAGGGTGATCATTTTCTCGGCTTCGCCCTGAATGGACTTGGCCTTGGCCAAAGTAGTCTCGATGCGTTCGTACTCAAATAATTGCTTGATCATGGTTTTGCGCATGGAAGTGCGATGGCCCATGCTGCGACCAAGCTTGTAACCATAAACCTGATGTCGCATAAATTACTCCACTTCTTTCTCTTCCAAGAATCCCTTTTCGATCATCTTGGCACGTAGTTCAGTCAGGCTCTTATCTCCGAAATTACGGATGGAGAGCATCGCGTTTTCGCCTTTGTCCAGCAGTTCCAACACATCGCCCACGGTCGTAACACCTGTGCGCTTCAATGAGTTGAAGACACGCACGGTCAGGTCAAGGGCTTCGATTGGGGTCTCCCGGACTTCAGAGCTAATGCCGCTGGTCTCGGGCTCCGCAATGGGAGTGGATTTGATCAGGGAATCAGTGCTGATGCCGCTGATATAGCTTAATTGCTGCATCAAGATCTGTGAAGAACTGATCAGTGCTTGTTCAGGAGCGACTGTGCCATCGGTCCAAATTTCCAAGGTAAGGCGGTCAAAATCGGTGCTGTGGCCAACGCGAGCGCTTGAAACACTCCAGTTAACACGGCGGATAGGGGTATAGATGGCATCTACAGGAAGGACACCAATTGGCAGACGTTCAGAACGCTCACCAGCGGGTAAATAACCGCGCCCAGCTTCAACAGTTAGATCCATCTCTACATGCGCATCTTTCTCATTCATACTGAAGAGATAGAGTTCAGGGTTGATGATCTCAACTTCCGGTGGGCAGACCAGGTCTGCAGCGGTAATCGTGCCCTCACCCTTGACGTCCAGATGAATTTGCGCGGTTTCGACATTATGCAGTTTCATACGGATCAGTTTGAGATTCAACATGACCTGGATAACATCCTCGCGGACACCTGGAATGGTGGTGAATTCGTGCTGTATATCAGTAATGCGTACCGTACAAATAGCGGCACCATCAAGCGAAGAAAGCAGGGTGCGACGAAGGGCGTTGCCCAAGGTCATCCCGTAGCCTTTTTCAAGTGGGCTGATCGTGAATTTGCCGTAATCGCGGGATTCAGCTACCCGTTCAACTTTCGGCATTACCATTTCATTTAGTGCTGTCACGGTTGACTCCTTTCAGTCTATCGTAGAAAAGACTGTCCTCGTCATACTATCGTGAATAGTATTCAACGATCAGTTGCTCGTTCAAGTTTCCGTCAATTTCGGAACGTTCCGGCAGACGCAGTACCCGACCGCTGATGTTGTTAACATCGCGGGCTAACCAGGTAGGAACGGTGCGGCCTTCGGCCTCTTCCTTCAGGTTCTTGAAATAAACTGTCTCTTTGGACGATTCGGTGACGGTAACAACATCATCAGGATGAATGTTGTAAGATGGGATGTCTGCCCGATTGCCGTTGACAGTAAAATGGCCATGGTTTACAAGCTGGCGTGCCTGAGCACGGCTGCTGGCAAAACCGAGGCGATAAACCACATTGTCAAGACGGGTCTCAAGCTTCTGCAATAAGTTCATACCGGTCAACCCGCGCATACGCTGGGCTTCCGAATAATAACGACGGAATTGACGTTCAAATACACCATACTCGCGGCGAGCTTTTTGCTTGGCACGCAACTGCTTGCCATAGTCCGAAACTCGGTCTGGGCGGGCAGAAGTGGACTTGCCGTGCATTCCAGGTGGAAAACCACGTTTTTCGAATGCGCACTTGGGGGTAAAACAGCGTGCTCCCTTTAGGAAGAGCTTTTCACCTTCACGGCGGCACATTCGGCATACTGCTTCAATGTTTCTAGCCATAATCAATATCCTTTTCTTTACTACATGCGGCGCTTTTTAGGTGGACGGCAACCATTATGAGGGATAGGTGTCAGGTCCGAGATCATGCGTACTTTAAGCCCAAGGGATTGGATTGCGCGAATGGCGGCTTCACGGCCGGGGCCGGGACCTTTCACAAACAGTTCCACTTCCTGGACGCCCATACCCTGGGCAACCTTGATAGTCTGTTCAGTTGCCAATCTGGCAGCAAATGGGGTGCTCTTACGTGAACCCTTAAAACCAGCGGAACCGGTTGAACCCCAACAGATGGTGTTACCCTGCAGGTCGGTGACGGTAACGATGGTGTTATTAAAGGATGCAAAAACATGCACCTGTCCGGTCGTAATCTGACGCTTTACCTTTTTACCAGTGGTTCTGCGTCCTGCTGTTCGTGCTACTTTAGCCATATTTTTTCCTCACTTAATCATACATCTCTGGTGTACCTTGCCTTGGGGGGCCGCATGGGGTAAAAGGGAGGAACCCCAAACCCAAGACTCAGGAACCAGTTCAGTCTTACTTCTTGGTTGCACCCTTGCGGCGTCCGCGGCCGGCAACAGTCTTCTTGGGACCCTTGCTTGTGCGGGCGTTGGTGCGAGTACGCTGGCCTCGGCTGGGCAGATTGTGTTTGTGGCGCAAACCACGGTAGCAACCAATCTCAACCAGGCGCTTGATATTCATCTGGACTGCGCGGCGCAGGTCACCTTCTACGGTCACGTTCTGAGCGATGTAATCACGCAGCTTCGAGACCTCGTCCTCCGGCAAATCCTTAACCCGCAGGTCAGGGTCAACACCGGTGGCTGCTAAAATCTGGTCAGCAGCTTTGGGGCCGATGCCATAGATGTACCGCAAACCGATTTGGATGCGCTTATTTCTGGGTAGATCAACACCTTCAATACGAGCCATAATTATTCCTTATCCTTGACGTTGTTTGTGGCGTGGGTTAGTACAAATAACATACAACCGACCGTTGCGTTTGACGATCTTGCATTTAGCGCACCGCTTTTTTATTGATGCTGATACTTTCATCAGTCGTACTCCTTCTTATTCCGCAAAGTTTTTAGTATATCTCTTTGTCAGTCTATTTGCAAGACCTTTATAAATCTGTTAGCACCAATGGACCTTCGTCCGTCACTGCAATGCTATGTTCCTGATGAGCGCACAACGAGCGGTCTCTTGAGATCACCGTCCACTCATCGTTGAGCACCCGGGTGTGGCGGGTACCCACCAGGACCATTGGTTCGATGGCAATGGTCATCCCTGCACGCAAACGAACACCAGTGCCCGGCTTGCCATAGTTCGGCACTTGTGGTTCTTCGTGCATGTTTCGTCCCACACCGTGGCCAGTGTAGACGTGGGTGCAGTAAAAACCCTGCCCTTCAACATAAGCTTCAACCGCAGCCCCGATATCACCGGAGTAATTGCCGGGAACCATTAGCCGGATTGCGATCTCAAGGGCATGTCTCGTCACCGCGATCAGTTTCTGTGCTTCAGGAGTAATCTCGCCGACCCCAACCGTAAAGGCTGAGTCACCTACAAAACCCTGGTACACAGTACCACAATCCACGGAGATGATATCGCCCTCTTTGAGCTTACGCTTGCCCGGTATGCCATGCACCAACTCTTCGTTAATGCTTGTACAAATGCTAGCCGGGTAAGGGTATGGGCCACCGTAATTTTTAAAGGGCGAGTAAACGCTTAACTTGCTCTGGAAAGTCTCAGCAATTTCGTTGAGTTCACCAGTCGTTACTCCCGGAGCAATAGCTGCTTTAACAGCCTCCAGGGTTTGCGCATTAATTCGGCCGGCTTCCCGCATAATTGCGATTTCAGCCGGGCTCTTGATGTTAATTGCTCGTTCTAAACCAATCACTTGCCTACGGCTTTCATCAGGTCCTCAGTTACCTTGTCGATATCCTGGGTTCCATCGATCTCGATTAACTTGCCCTGTTCTTTATAGTATTCAATCAGAGGCGAAGTCTGCTTGTAATAAACTTGGATGCGATTGCGCACGGTTTCAGGTTTGTCGTCCTCGCGCTGATAAAGCGGACTGTCGTCCACGTCGTCGAACCATTTCTCCAGGGGAGGGTTGGTAATCGCGTGGTAAACCCGGCCGCTCTTGCTCATCCATCGCCCACTTAAGCGCTCAACAAGCACTTCGTCAGGCACGTTGATGAAGGGCACAATGGTTACGTCTCCGCCCAAACTGCTCAGCATCACCTTCAAGGCTTCTGCCTGGGCAGGCGTACGGGGAAAACCATCCAAAACAGCACCTTTTTCGCAGTCTGGACGGGTCAGACGGTCTTTCACCATGGCAATAGTCACATCATCCGGTACAAGCTCGCCCTTGCTCATAAAAGTTTGGGCGAGTTTGCCAAGTTCTGTTTCTTTCGAAAGGTTCTCACGGAAAAGATCACCGCTGGAAACATGGACCAGACCCATTCTTTCAGCCAATACTTCAGCCTGGGTGCCTTTTCCAGCACCGGGGGGCCCGAGCATTATGATGTAAACCGCTTTTTTGTTCATTTCAATTACCCTTAAGCAATCAGATGATCGTCATAACCATGCATTCGCAGCTCGGTCTCGATCAGGTTGACTACTTCACGCACCGTTCCAGCCACGATCAGGAGGCCAGAAGCCTGCAGCAGCGAAAGGCTGGATTGCTGTACCGGTAAAACGGCACCCAAAAGTGAAGGAACAACAGTCAGGAAGCCCAGGAAGAAGGCACCTGGCAGAGTGATGCGCCGTTGGACACGGGTCAGGTAGTCCTGCGTCGGCTTTCCACGGACAACACCCGGGATCTGCGCGCCTTGCTTCTTCAGGTTATCGCCATAGTTCTGTTGGGAGAATAATACGTCTGTATAGAAGTAAGCGAAGAGCACAACCAGGATGAAAAGCATCAGTGGGTACCACCAGGTTCCCTGGCCGAAGGCGGTCTGGAACCAATTGGCTACATTCTTGACTCCCGCGCTTTTACTGGCCAGGAAGAACGAAGAAAGGATGACCGGGAAGGTCAGGAATGATTGCGCAAAAATGATCGGGATCATACCAGCCATGTTGACCATGAGCGGCAGATTACTGCGCACTGGCATGGACATGCGGTTGCCGATGCGCCGTCCGGGGAACATCACGGGGACGTTTCGGCGGCCAGCGGTGACGTAGACAATGGCAAAAATTATCGCCACCAACAATACGATTACCAGCACAAAGATCCACCAGGGTTCTTTAGTGGTAACCATCTGTGTAAAGCTTGCAGGCAGTCGTGAGACGATACCAGCAAAAATGATCAGGGAAAGGCCTTGATTTCTCAAGCCAAACTCTGAAATCAACTGCCCGATCCAGATGCCAAACATGGTGCCCGCAAGCATCGCGATGACAGCTGTCACGGTTGGCAGCAGGTTGGCACCTGTAAAGCCCCAGTTGGTCAGAATAGATCCGCCTAATTGGCTGTTAAAAATGTTGATTTGACCGATTGCCGAAAGCAAAGCCATCGGAATGGTCAGGATCATCGTCCATTTTTCCATCCACTTGCGGCCTTCACGTGGGTCATCTTTCATCATTCTTTCGAGTGATGGGATAACCGGCTGGAGAAGCTGCAAAATAATTTGGGCTGTAATATACGGATAAACGCCCATCGCCAGGATCGAGAAGTGCGAAACCGCACCACCAGAGAGCAGATCCAGTAAACCAATCAGGTTGCCTGCAGCTCCGGTTTGTTGGGTCAGTTGGGCAGCCAGGGCGCGATCCACCCCAGGGACTGGAATGTTCGCAGCCAGGCGGTAGACAGCCAACAAAAGCAAAGTAATCAGCAGCTTGTTGCGGATATCTTCTGACTTCCAAAGAAAGCGCCAGGACGATCGTTTCATTCGTAGACTCCTTGTCGGACGCTTATTCAGCGATCGCTTCGATGCTTCCGCCGGCTTTTTCAATCTTTTCGCGAGCGCCGTCGGTTACCTTGTGAACTTTGATCTTCAGGGCAACTTTTACTTCTCCGCGTCCCAGGATCTTAATCGGTTTCTTTAGATCTTTAAGCAATCCGGCAGCGATCAGGCTTTCCGGAGTTACTTCGCTATCAGCCTTGAAATCCTGGAGAAGATCCAAATTGATTTCATTGTAGCGGATGCGGTTGATCGGAGAGAAACCTTCACCACGCAGGAAGGGCAGCTTGCGGAAGAAAGGCAGGTTGCCGCCTTGGTGGTATTGGCGTACGCCACTGTGCCGCGCGTTTTGGCCCTTGGTACCACGTCCGGAGGTCTTACCACTGCCCGAACCAATACCCCGGCCTATGCGCTTGCGGTCCTTTTTAGAACCCTCATTGGGTTTGAGGTCATGTAGTTGCATTACTTCTTCTCCTCCGCTGCGGGCTTGACTTCGACCAGAAATGAAACCTTGTCGAGCATGCCGCGGATTACTTCGTTATCCTCCAGCACGACAGTATCGTGCAGGTGCCTGAAACCAAGCGCCTTGAGGGTATTCTTGGTGCGCACTGGATAACCAATGCCGCTTTTGAGTTGGGTAACCTGGAGTTTATTAGCCTTGGGCATTTTTCCTCCGTGACCAGAAGGGGCTGACCTCTTCCACACTCTTGCCGCGTTCAAGGGCAACCTGCTGTGGAGTTTTAAGCATCGTCAGGGCGTCAAATGTGGCGGTGACGATGTTCAGCATGTTGCTTGAACCCAGCGACTTGGTGAGGATGTCCTTAATGCCAGCGGCTTCGCAAACAGCACGCACACCACCAGCAGCAATAACACCCGTACCTTCAGAAGCAGGTTTCAGCAAAATTTTGGCGCCACTGCAGGAACCAGTCACCTCATGGGCAATTGTGGTGCCCATCAGGCTGATCTTGCGCATATTCTTATGTGCCTGGTCAGTAGCTTTACGCATGGCATCTGGTACAGCAAGTGCCTTGCCGACACCCATGCCAACGCTTCCATTGTTGTCTCCGACCACCAAGGTTACTCTGAAAGAGAAACGGCGACCGCCTTTGACAACTTTGGCAACACGGGCGATGTCGATAACACGCTCATCATAAGGGTTTTCAATTTTTGAAAAATCTTCCATTGTATCCTCGGTTTAGAAATCCAAGCCGCCCTTGCGAGCGCCATCCGCCAGTGATTTAACACGGCCGGTGTAATAGTAACCGCCACGGTCCATCACGACAGGTTTGATGCCTTTGGCGATGGCGCGGTGCGCCAGCTCTTCGCCGACCTTGGCTGCCTGGTCTAGTTTGTTCATTTTACTCACCACATCCCTCAAGCCCAGGTCGATCGATGAAGCTGAGCAAAGCGTAATGCCATTTTCATCGTCAATGATCTGAGCATAGATCTGGGTGATGCTTCTGAATACATTCAAGCGAGGACGCTGCGGAGTTCCGAAGACGGATTTGCGCACACGAACGTGCCTGCGAAGACGGGCTTGATTCCTTGTTTTCTCAGCCATATTTACCTCTACTTACCGGTCTTTCCGGCCTTACCAGCCTTCAGTTTGACAACTTCGCCCAGGTAGCGGATGCCATAGCCCTTGTAGTGATCGGGTACGCGCACTTCCCGCATATTCACGGCGACTTGCCCCACCTGTTGACGGTCGCGACCTTTGATCTTGACCTGGCGGGTTTTTGTATCGACTTCGTAGCTAATACCTTCCGGAGCCGGGAAAACGACAGGATGTGAATAACCTACGTTCAAAACCACGTCTTTTCCGTTCATTTCAGCACGGTAACCAACGCCGTTGATCTCCATGATCCGCTCAAAACCTTTGCTGCATCCCTCGACCATGTTGTTCAACAGGGCCCGGGTTGTGCCGTGGATTGCGCGCATGAAGGCGCTATCATCTGGGCGTTCAACAATTAACTTGCCATCTTCCAATTTAATGGTGAGGGCTGAGTTGAATTCATCGCTGAGTTCGCCGTTTGGACCTTTTACGGTCACTTTGTGGCCGTCGATCTTTACTTCCACTCCCTGCGGCAGGGTGATGGGTAATTTACCTATACGTGACATCCCTTATCTCCTACCAGACTTTACAGAGGACCTCGCCGCCAACGCCGATTTTACGGGCTTTGTGGCCGGTCATGATCCCTTTCGGGGTGGACAAAATTGAAATGCCAATGCCGGAAAGCACCCATGGAATATCATCGCGTGAGGTGTAGACACGGCAGCCAGGACGGCTGACGCGCTGCAGACCACTGATAATGGGGCGGCGATGGCGGCGTTCACCAATATATTTCAAGGTTACACGCAACACTTTGCTGGCTTCTGTTTTGCCATCCACAACTTCAAAGCCCTGCAGGTAACCCTCTTCGGTAAGAATGCGGGCGATTTCCTGCTTGAGTTTGGAGTCAGGCATGCTTGCTACGGAATTGCCAGCCATAGCGATGTTGCGGATGCGAGTTAACATATCGGCAATAGGATCTGACATTGTCATAATATTCCTCCAGGTCGAATTACCAAGATGATTTTGTCACACCAGGGATTTTGCCCTGGAGCGCCAATTCACGGAAACAAATTCGGCAAAGGCCAAATTTACGCATGTAACCACGCGGACGACCGCAAACTCTGCAGCGGTTGACAACACGATTAGGATATTTCCTCCGCAGCTCGCGGTATGCCATACATTTTTTAGCCATTTGTTTCCTTTCTGAAAGGCATGCGGAACTTCGTGAGCAAGGCACGCGCCTGGTCATCTGTTTCAGCGGTGGTGACGATGCTTACTTCCATGCCACGAACTTTGTCGATCTTGTCATATTGAATTTCTGGGAAGATCAACTGCTCGGTCAAACCGAGGGTGTAATTACCACGGCCATCAAAAGCTTCCCCGGAAATTCCACGGAAGTCGCGCACACGAGGTAGGGCAATATTGACCAATCGGTCAAAAAATGCCCACATTTTTTCGCCGCGCAGCGTTACTTTGACGCCGATCTGGCGGCCTTCGCGCAGCTTGAAGTTAGAGATAGCCTTGCGGGCTGCGATCACTACCGGTTTTTGACCGGTGATGATGGTCAAGTCGTTGACTGCGGCGTCAATAGCCTTGGGATTATCCAAAGCTTCACCGACACCAATATTGACAACGATCTTGGAGATCTTCGGAGTCTGCATGACGTTCTGCAATCCAAGCTCTTTGAAGAGGGCTGGGGCGATTTCTTTATTGTATTGTTCTTGTAGTCTGTTCATCTCTGCTCACTCGCCCTATTTCTCAGACGTCTTCGTTGCAGGTTTGGCAGCAGCTTTTTTAGCAACTGGTTTGCTCGCGGTCGTCTTGGTTTCGGTCTTCTTAGCTGCAGGCTTTGCAGTGGTCGCCTTCTTTACAGCAGGCTTTTCCGCGGTCTTTTTGGCTGCGGGTTTCGCAGTAGTTTTGGCAACAGCCTTCTTAGCTGCGGGTTTGGCAGCGGGTTTGGCAGCTGGTTTGGCGGCTGGATTGACAGGAGCTTTTTCAGCAACTGGAGCAACAACTTTCTTTGCGGCAGCTTCAGCTTTCTTGGACTTCGTTTCCAGGTTAGCTTTGACGTTCCGTCTTGCACTGCGATCCTTGGCAATCTTCTCGCCTTTGGCGTCCACAAGCATGACGTTGGAAACGTCAATGGGAGCTTCGAATTCAACGATGCCGGAGGGGAGGGTCTTGCCATCTTCCTGACGTTGTTTTTGGTGCCTCTTAGCCAGGTTTACGCCTTGAACGGTGATGCGATTGGTCTTGGTGAAAACACGAACGACCTCGCCAATCTTATCTTTATCCGCTTCAGCTCCGCGCATTACTCTGACACGGTCACCTTTTTTTATTTTCATACTCATCTTACTCTCCTGCAATCGCTCTACAGAACTTCTGGAGCCAAAGATACAATTTTCATGAACCCTTTTTCGCGCAGTTCACGGGCAACCGGCCCAAAAATGCGCGTTCCGCGGGGATTGACACCATCGCTATCGAGGATGACAACTGCATTGTCATCAAAACGAATGGTGGACCCATCTGGGCGGCGATAAGGGTGGCTTGTGCGGACGATGACGCCCTTCACGATTTCACTTTTCTTCACAGCAGCCTGCGGAGCAGCTGATTTGACCGTGCAGGTGACGATATCGCCAACATAAGCGTAGTGTCGTCGGGTTCCTCCATCAATATGGAAAACCAGGACGACCTTTGCGCCAGTGTTATCGGCAACAGTCAGTCTTGACTCATTCTGGATCATTTCGGCTCTCCTACAGAAAGTGTCTCAAGATCGCCTTCCTGACGGAATTCAGATTTGAGCACTTTCTCGACAACCCAACGCTTGGTCGCGGAAATGGGAGCGGATTCGACAATGCTCACCTTGTCGCCGACATTGCAGCCGATTTCATCGTGAACCTTGAAAGTCTTGCTGCCATGCACAATCTTATGATAAAGAGGATGCTGATAGGTGTTCGAGACCTCAACGGTCACGGTCTTTTGCATTTTGTTGCTTTTGACGGTGCCTACTAAACGACGACGGTTATTCATTTCTTACCTTCCTTTTCCGCCTTGGCGCGTTCGGTCAGTATTGTCTCGAACAACGCAATTTGACGGCGGGTGACTTTAAAGCGGCCGGTATCGGTCAATTGGCCGGTAACTACCTGGAATCTGAGATTCATCAGTTCCTGCCGTGAGTCCAACATTTTTTTCGTAATTTCTTCAGTAGAAAGTGCACGTACTTCTTTAGCGTTCATTAATCTTCACCTACACCTTCTTTTAATACAATCTTGGTTTTAAGTCCAAGTTTGTACCGGGCGCGAGTGAGTGCTGCTAAAGCCTCGTTATTTTCGGCGCCACCAACTTCAAACAGGATGCGGCCTGGGCGAATAACAGCCACCCAATGGTCCACGGCTCCCTTACCTTTACCCATGCGGGTTTCAGCGGCACGATGCGTGTACGGTTTGTCCGGGAAAATACGGATCCAAACCTTACCGCGGCGTTTCATTTCATGCACGATGGCGCGGCGGGCAGCTTCAATCTGGCGCTGGCTTAGATAGCCGCATTCCAGGGCTTTAAGCCCGTATTCGCCGAAGGCAATCGTCGCACCGCGAAGGGCTTTACCCTTCATACGGCCGCGCTGCTGCTTGCGATATTTAACTCTCTTTGGCATCAACATAATCTATACCTCACTCAATTTCTACTCGCTGATATAGACGCCTTCGGTGGCTTCAACCTTTTCTTCAGGTTGAACATTCATCACGATGCCACGATAGACCCATACCTTGATACCAATTTGGCCGAATGTTGTAGAAGCGGCTGTCTTGGCAAAATCAATATCTGCGCGCAATGTCTGCAGCGGAACACGCCCTTCACGCAGGGTAACACGGCGGGCCATTTCAGCGCCAGCCAAACGGCCGGAAACCGTAACTTTAATACCGCCTGCGCCCTGGCGCAAAGCCTGTTGGATAGCGCGTTTCATCGCGCGTCGATAACTGATACGGCGTTCCAGTTGACCGGCAATGTTCTTGGCAACCAGGTATGCATCTGTATCAGGGTTCTTGATCTCTTTGACTTCCAGGTCAATTTTCTTGCCAGTCAAAGCTTCAAGAGCTGTCCGTAAAACTTTCACACTCTCGCCTTTGCGTCCGATCAGGATGCCAGGTTTGGCAGTGTGCAAGGAAACCTTTACCTTACCGGGGTAGCGTTCAACTTCGATTGTTGAGACACCGGCGCGTTCTGCTTCTTTGTGCACCAATTCGCGGATTTTGATGTCCTGGTGCAGTTGTTCGGTGTAATCTTTGCCTTCAGCATACCAGCGGCCAAGCCATGGTTTGTTGATGCCCAGACGAAAACCAATTGGATGTACTTTACGACCCATAATTATTCCTTGCCTCTCTACTCGATCTCGCGCAACACAACGGTGATTTCAGAGCTTCTCCTCAATTGAGGCTTGAAGCGGCCGCGGGCACCAAAGCTGCGCCACTTGCGGGTGGGGCCTTCATTGGCGTAAATCTTGTGAACCACCAGTTCATCCCGGCCAACACCGAAATTCTCCTCAGCGTTTGCCATGGCAGAGGCGATCAACTTGCGCACATCAACGGCCACAAAGTTGGGGGTGAGATTAAGAATATTGAGGGCGTCCACAACTTTTTTGCCGCGGACGAGATCAATCACCAGGCGAGCTTTTTGAGCAGAGGTACCGCATTTGCCGAGTTTAGCAGTAATTTCGTGTGCCATCTGCTACCTCACTTTGAGGCTTTCTCGGACACGTGTCCGCGGAACCAACGGGTAGGAGCGAATTCACCAAGGCGATGGCCAACCATATTTTCGGTCACATAGATCGGAACGTGGCGTCGGCCGTCATGCACAGCAATGGTATGACCCACCATTTGGGGGAAAATCGTGCTGGCGCGGCTCCAGGTGCGGAGAACTTTCTTCTCGCCCTTGGTGTTCATATCTTCAATTCTCTTCAAAAGTTTCGGGTCGATGAACGGCCCTTTTTTCAATGATCGCGACATTTCTTACGTCCTTTTCTTCTCTAGCGCTTAGCCTTGGAGCGTTGGCGAATGATCATGTTATTTGAGCGCTTATTGCGGCGGGTCTTGTAACCCAGGGCCGGTCTACCCCATGGGGTCTTGGGACCAGGCATACCAATGGATGTACGGCCTTCACCGCCTCCATGGGGATGATCTCGCGGGCTCATAGCGCTACCACGAACCTCAGGGCGTAAACCCATGTGGCGGGCGCGGCCAGCCTTGCCAAGTTTCACATTGGAGTGGTCCACATTTCCAACCTGCCCGATGGAAGCTGTACATTCCTGCATAACTAAGCGAACTTCGCCAGAGGGCATACGCACTTGGGCATATTTGCCTTCTTTGGCCAGTAACTGGGCAGATGAACCTGCCGAGCGACAAACCTGCGCGCCCTTACCAGGTTGCAGTTCGATGGCATGGATCGTTGTACCAACTGGAATGTTCGCCAGGGGTAAATTATTGCCAGGCCTAATTTCGGCCGTTGCACCGGAAAGAAGACTATCACCCACTTTGACACCCACAGGCGCAATGATGTAGCGTTTCTCACCGTCGGCATAGACCAGGAGGGCCAAGCGGGCTGTGCGGTTCGGATCGTATTCAATCGCGGAAACCTTGGCTGGGATGCCAATTTTATTGCGGGTGAAATCAATCATACGGATTTGGCGCTTGACGCCCGATCCGCGATGGCGCACAGTGATCCGACCCATTGAATTGCGGCCAGCGAACATGGTTTTGGCCACGATCAGGCTGCGCTCAGGGCGGTCCTTGGTAATTTCTTCAAATGTATAGCCAGTCTTATGGCGCTGGCCATTGGTTTTTGCTTTATATAATTTGACGGCCATTATCCAACTCCTTCAAAGATCGGAATGGTTTGCCCTTCCCGCAGCGTCACGATGGCTTTTTTGACACTGGGTTTTCGGATCGTAAGGCGGCGGGTCTTGCTGTTTTTAGTTGATTTCGCAGGAAGATTGACAATATTCACGCGTACAACATCCACATCGAAGGCTGTTTCAACGGCTGTCTTTACGTTTTCGCGGGTGGCATCGGACACAACTTCAAAAACGTATTGGTGCAGCTTACTGGCCTGGTAGTTTGACTTTTCAGTAACCACGGGACGGCGCAGGACTTCAAAAATTGAGGCTTTCATTCTGCTTTACCTTCCTATCCCAAAATGGTCTTGAGCACGTTGAGCGAGTCAAGCGGGATAATGACTTTTTCTGAGCGCAGCAGGTCGCGGATATTGACATAGCTCGCGAAGAGCAATTGGCCCTTGACCAGGTTGCGGCCGCTCTTGATGACGTTGGCATTGGCTTCGCCTTTGTCCGCAATCAAGATCAGTGTTTGACCTTCACCTGCCAGTTTATTGACAACTTTGGCAAGTTCTGAAGTCTTGGCCTGGCTCATATTCAGGTCTTTGACGAAGACCAGCTGCTGATCCTTGGCTTTGACTGTCAAAGCACTGCGCAGGGCAGCATGGCGCATCTTCTTGGGCATGTCCAGGGAGTGATCTCGGGGTTTGGGGGTGAAGATACGACCTCCACCCACCCATTGGGCTGAGATACGGGAACCCTGACGAGCTCGGCCGGTACCTTTTTGTTTCCAGGGCTTTGCTCCGCCTCCAGAAACTTCACCACGACGCTTGGTGCTATGGGTACCCAGGCGGGCATTGGCCATCTGGCGCTGGTAAGCCTGATGCATCAGATCAATATTGACTTTGGCACCGAAGATTTCATCGGGCAAGTCAATTGTTTCTGCTTTTTCACCGTTTAAGTTAAAAACATCTGTTTTCATGCTATTCTCCATTCACCCAAGCATTACTGCTTGCGGGCCTCTTTGATGACCACTGTGCCACCCTTGGGGCCTGGAACGGGACCGTTTACCGCGATCAAATTGCGTTCAGCATCCACCAATGCAATACGCATATGGGAAGAAGTGACGCGAGCATTGCCCATGCGCCCGGCCATTCTCTTACCTTTATAAACACGACCTGGGGTCGTGGTGGATCCAGAAGAACCAGCATGGCGCTGGCGGTCAGACTGGCCGTGGGTTCGCTGGGAACCATGGAAGCCATGTCGTTTCATGACGCCGGCTAAACCTTTGCCTTTGGTAATACCGACAATGTCAACATATTCATCAGTCGCAAAGAGGTTTGCTTTCAACTCGTCGCCGGCTTTGATTTCGTCAACTTTTTTGGTACGAAATTCGCGCAAGACGCGAACTGGGGGGAGGTTGTTGGTCTTTAAGTGACCAAGTTCTGCCTGGGTAAGGCGGTTAGGTTTCATTTCGCCAAACGCCAGTTGGACAGCATTGTAACCGTCCGATTTGTCCGTCTTGACCTGGGAAACAAAACATGGCCCAGCTTCGAGCAATGTCACCGGAATTGCGGCACCGTTGCTGTCGAAGATCTGGGTCATCCCGATCTTTCTTCCAATAAGCCCTTTAAACATACTATTCTCCTGTTTTCAGAATTACTCTTGCGAGACTGTCAGCATTGGGCAAGCTGCATCATCTCCGCACAACCCAGTCAATGTACCCTGTGTAGCTTTCTGCCCACGCGGTTCCATTCTTAGATTGTCAAATACACATAAAACTAGCCCTTTTAGAGGGCGAACCTCAAATATATCATCACTTCCGATTCATTGCAAGGGAAT
>WOZB01000273.1 GCA_011620445.1 Anaerolineaceae bacterium
CGTAGACGTAGTTTCCAAAACTGTAGGCAGGCACAACGTGGTTGATTTCGTCGTGTGACATCGTGCGCGCACCCAGGTCATAGATACGTGTGAAAACCGTTAGACCGAGGATGAGAACGATGATCAGGATTTCGATGGTGAAAGCCGGCCACCAGGGGAAAACAGGTTTGTCCAGCCAGCTATCGCGGCGAGCATTGTTTTGGGCAGAGAGAATGGCAAGATCCATGAAGCGCTCCGTGTGTGAAATCCTCAGTTAAATAATGAATCAATTAAGCATACCTTGCTGAGGTAAAAACGGCAAGTCAGGATGACACCCTTGCCCCTGCTTTAGACTGATTGCATCCCGTTTGCGGCAGTAAGGACCCCAAATTTTACCCCCTTTTCACAGGGGGACGGCGAAGTCGGGGGGTGACTGCTCGCCTGTCGGAGGTTGCGACCAATCGATTTACACTCTGCTCTTCCGATACTATACTTATGCAAATCCCAAAACCAAGAGGTCAGTATGCCCACACCCAACATAACCCCGCGCGATGAAACCCCTGCAGATTACGCCGCTATCAGCGAACTTACCCTGGAAGCTTTTCGCCCCTTGAACTTCCCGGAGCTGACTGAGCATTTCGTCATCGAAGCACTGCGGGCGGCTGGCGCGCTCACCATCTCCATGGTTGCTGAAATGGAAGGTCGTGTGATCGGGCACATCGCCTTTTCGCCCATAACGGTTTCGGATGGTACCCTAGGTTGGTATGGGTTGGGACCAGTTTCGGTCTTGCCGGAATACCAGCGCCAGGGAATTGGCAAAATTCTGATCGCCGAAGGTTTGGCGCGCTTGCAGGCAATGGGTGCCCGCGGTTGCTGCCTGGTGGGTCACCCCGAATATTACGGCAAAGTCGGCTTCATCCACCCAGAAGGGCTTTCCCACGAGGGCGTCCCCCCGGAGGTCTTCTTCGCCATGTCTTTCGACGGGGTCTACCCTCAGGGTCAGATTATCTTCCATGAAGGCTTTCTTGCACAATCCAGTCCCAGTTAAACTGACAGCGATTTGCCCAAGCTTATCAAGCAAAGTTTTGAAAACAAAATCCTGACACTTTGAATGCGCGGCAAGTCTGAAATCGATTGTACAACATCCATGCAGAAAGTTATCCTATCACAATTTCTGGCATATTTTTAGATCTATTGTATAATCTACATTGTACAATTGGAGAAAAAATGACAGCAATAAACGATCTGCCTAATGAACCTAAGTATCTGGTAAGAAGAGTCAGTGATATGACCGGCATTCATCCTGTAACTTTGCGGGCATGGGAACGCCGCTATGGCATTCTCAAACCGGATCGGGATGTAAACCGGTACCGACTATACTCAGACCGTGATCTGGCGGTAATAAGATGGTTGATTAACCAAAAAAACAATGGCAGATCCATCAGCATCGCTGCCTCAAATCTGCAAAGCATGATTGATAATGGCGTGTGGCCAGAAATTATCCCTTATGAAATTACGCAGGCTAAATCCATTAGCTCAATTCCACCCAAGCCCTATGCGGAGAAACTTTTCCAGTTCCTCTCAAAAAATAATGAAGTAGACGCGGCCAAACTGTTCGATGAGATTATTTCCAAATTTGATCTTGAAACCCTGATAACAAAAATCCTAACGCCAACATTAGTTGAGATTGGGGAGGCTTGGTTTCGGGGTGATTTGATGATCAGCACGGAACACTTTGCAACCGCTTTCATCTTGAGCAGAGTAAATAATCTTTACATCTCGCTGCCCATCATCAATTCGGGACCAAGAATCCTGATTGGTGGCGCCCCTGGCGAAGAACACGAGATGGGGTCATTGATGATGGCTTTATTGCTGCGGAACAGAAGTTATCGGGTGGAATTTTTCGGAGCAAACCTTCAGCTGGATGACCTGGTGAACTATGCAAGGGAAAATAAACCCGCCATGGTAATTCTGACAGCCAGTACGAACCGTGTTGCTATGGAGTTGTTGAGGGCAGAAGAAAAGCTCGAAACGCTGGCCTCGCCCCCCATTTTTTGCTATGCAGGTCTCACTTTTGATATGGACCCCTATTTGGTAGAGAAGATCCCTGGCACCTATCTGGGAAGCTCAATGGTCAAAGCTCTTGATAAAGTAAAAGTTATGTTGATTGAAAAATAATTTCAAATTAATTCAATATGAAATAAAAAAAGTTGGCATTTTCTGCCAACTTTTTTTTTACTTATGTGAACTATTGAATGTTATGGGAGCAGGACTGCATCAATCACGTGGATGATGCCATTAGTGGCTTCAATATCGGTGATGATGACTTCTACGGTATCGTTCAGGAAGACTTTTCCGTCAACGACTTTGATAGTGATAGCCTGACCGCCAACGGTATCGGCACTGGTCAGAGTAACTACATCTGCGGCCATGACTTTACCGGAAACTACGTGGTAGAGCAGGATGGATTTGAGCTGTTCGAGGTTCTCAGGCAGAAGCAGGGATGCAACTGTTCCTTCAGGAAGTTTTGCGAAAGCGTCATCGGTTGGGGCAAAGACAGTGAAGGGACCTTCGCCTTTGAGGGTTTCGATCAGATCAGCGGCGGTCAGGGCAGCGGCAAGGGTAGTGAAACGACCATCTGCTACAGCTGTGTCGACAATGTCTAACAATTCAGCGGGAGGGAGCAGGACTGAGTCGATCACGTGGATGACACCATTGGAAGCTTCAACATCGGTGATGATGACTTCGACGGTTTCATTCAGGAAGACTTTTCCGTCTTCGACTTTGATAGTGATAGGCTGACCTTGGACGGTATCGGCACTCATCAGGGTGACTACATCGGAGGCCATGACTTTACCGGAAACTACGTGGTAGAGCAGGATGGATGTGAGCTGTTCGAGATTCTCGGGCAGCAGCAGGGATGCAACGGTGCCTTCAGGAAGTTTTGCGAAAGCGTCATCGGTTGGGGCAAAGACAGTGAAGGGACCTGCGCCTTTGAGGGTGTCGACCAGATTGGCGGCGCCCAGGGCAGCGGCAAGGGTTGTGAAACGACCATCTGCTACAGCGGTATCGACAATGTCTAATACTTCTGGTTCAGGGATAGCAGTGGGTTCAGGGGTGGCGGTCGGTGTTGGCGCTGGGGCACAAGCCGAAATAGCGAAGATCGCTACAAGTAAGACAGATAGTAAGCTAAAGCGTTTCATTTTTTTTCTCCTAGTTTTTTCTAATGTTGTGTAAAACTTATAACCGTATTTTAGATAATAATTCCTGATTGTACAAAATACTGTACAAGGTATATTTGACAATCTCGCAAAGTCATTTCTCTAGGTTGTACTGACCGGTTTACTCCGTTTTACAGAAAAGGCTTGCCGGGTAAAAAAACAGGAATTTCTGTCTGCATTTGATTTTCAACTACCGAGGGTGTTTAAAAACTCCCAAATTTGGTTACACGCTGAACCCAAAGGCAAATTT
>WOZB01000233.1 GCA_011620445.1 Anaerolineaceae bacterium
GAGCTTTTTTGTGCCTTTACGACGAAGCCTGGGCTTATCAAGCACGCGCTATCCGAGCGAAGCTTGTAGGGGTTGGAAGCATGGCACCGATGAGCCTACGGCAGACTTAAGGGTTGGGAAAGATTCGGTGGCCTCTAGGCCTTACCTTTTTTATCGCACCACCTTAGGGACCCAATCCTGGTTTTGGCCAGTAAATACTCAGAAAGACGGCTTTCTGCGAAACCAATTGACAAATCGTTTTTTCTCGATTATCCTTGCGTGCAAGTAAATTGTGTACTAGGACAATCTTATGAGCGAAACAGGTTGCATTTTCTTTCAGTTTGCCAAGACCTATCAGCTTTCCAGCCGGTTTCTCGCCCACAAGGTTTCCGAACTCAATCTTACACCCGTCCAGGCCATGATTCTGAGGTTTCTTGATGAAGAAGATCAGATCACCTCCAGTGAACTAGGCAAAAGAGCGGGGCTCGACAGTGCGACTCTCACGGGCATTCTGGATCGCCTGGAAGCAGCCGAATTTATCGAACGCAAGGGCAATCCAGGCGACCGGCGATCCATCCATATCCATCTGACGCAAAAGGGCAAAGCAATGGGCCAGGAAGCAGCCCGGGTGATCGCCGCAGCCAATGCCGAGTTTCTGAAGATATTGACCGACGAACAAAAGCGTGATTTGTACAGCATCATTCAAGAACTGCGCCTTAACGCGCCACGCGCTTAAAGACGCAGATTGAGACATCCGGTTTACAACCGGAGAAAGGATCCGTCATGAAAACCCTGAATAAAACCGGCTGTGTCCTCTGCGCACAAAACTGCGGTCTGGAAGTCGAGGTCAAAAATAACCGCATCGTCAAAGTGAAGCCGGACAAATCCAATGTTAAAAGCGAGGGCTATGTCTGCCGCAAAGGTTTGAACATCGCTTATCACCAACACAACGCCGACCGCCTCCAATATCCGCTAAAGAGGGTCGGCGACAAATTCGAGCGCATTTCCTGGGATCAGGCCGCTGATGAGATTGCGGCCAAATTGAAAAGCATTATTGGCCAGCATGGCCCGCGCTCTTTTGCTTACATGGGAGGCGGAGGCCAGGGATGCCATTTTGAAGCGGCCTTTGGTGTGCGCCTGATGCGGGGTCTGGGTTCTCAATACCAGTACAGCGCCCTCGCGCAGGAATTTGCCGGCGTGTTCTGGGTGTGCGGCCGCACCCATGGAAAGCAATACCTTCATGATCAACCGGATGTAAATAATACGGACCTTCTGTTGGCGCTGGGCTGGAACGGAATGCAGAGCCACCAGATTCCCCAGGCACCTCGACAGCTTCAGCGTCTCTCCAAAGATCCGGCCAAAATGCTGATTGTTGTCGATCCGCGCTTGTCCGAAACGGCAAAAATCGCCGACATCCATCTACCGATCCGTCCCGGCACGGACGCCCTTCTGCTCAAAGCGATGATTTCCATCGTCCTCAAGGAGGGCTGGGAAAACAAGGCTTATTTGGACAATCACACGTCGGGCCTTGACCGGATCAAACCCTATTTCCAGGATTTAGACACCGCAGCCTCCATCAAAACCTGTCAGCTGAATTTCGATCAGGTGCGCGAAGTCACCCGGCTTTACGCCACACGCAAATCTTCGTTGCGTTATGATCTGGGTCTTTTTATGGGGCGTCACAGCGGTCTGAATTCTTACCTCATTGTCATTCTCCAGGCCATTTGCGGCAGACTTTGCTCTCCCGGCGGGAATGTCATCAATGGACACATGATGCCCATTGGGCCCCACACGGACGAAAGAAACTCCAAAGTCTGGAGGACCATGACTACTAACGCTTTCCCCGTCTGTGGTTCCTTCCCGCCCAACGTCATGCCGGAAGAAGTTCTATCAGATCATCCAGACAGGCTCCGGGCGGTCCTGGTCGCAAGTTCCAACCCGCTTCGCTCATACGCCGACACAACCGCGTATGAACGTGCTTTCCGGCGCCTTGATTTGCTGGTTACGGCGGAAATTGCCATGACGGAAACGGCCGCGCTTTCTCATTACGTGCTGCCGTCTAGGTCCGCCTATGAGTCATGGGACGGTACCTTCTTCCCCATGACTTACCCGGGCATTCACTTTCAATTGCGGCGTCCCATGATCGAACCGGACGGAGAACAACTGGAAACGGGCGAAATTCATCTGCGTTTGGCCGATAAACTGGGGTTGATTCCGCCGATTCCAGAGAACCTGTACAAAGCTGCCGAAGAGGGCCATGCGGCCTTTGCCAAGGCTTTAATGGAATACGCGATGACCGAACCGCAAGCCATGAAAGCCATGCCGTTTATTCTGGGAAAAACGCTGGGCAAGGCAATGGGGTCTGTGCACCTGGCGGCGCTTTGGGGCATGCTGCAGGCCGCTCCCCCATCGTTTTACGAAAACGCGATCCGGGCTGGCTTCCAGCCGGGACCAACGCTGGGTGAAGAAATTTTCCAACAGATTCTCGATCACCCCGAGGGTGTCTGGGTGGGCAAGCTCGATCAGGAAAATAACTTTGCCGAAGTCAAAACGGAAGACGGCAAAATCAACCTACATATTCCCGAGCTTCTGGACGACCTGCAAACGATTGATGCGCAAAAAGAAGAAGCGGCGCTCGTGATAGACCCCCAGTTTCCGCTGGTGCTCATGGCGGGGCGGCATTTCTCCATGAATGCCAACACGCTGATGCGCGATCCGGCCTGGAATGAAGGCAAGCGAGCGTGCACACTGGCCATGCATCTAGATGACGCGGCAGCTTTAAATTTTAAGGATGGACAAAAAGTGCGGGTGACCACCGAAGCGGGATCTGAAGAGATCGAGTTGGAGATAGTGGATACGGCGCGCAAAGGGCATGTCGTGATGCCGCATGGCTTCGGCCTGGTCTATAACGGCGTAAAATACGGCGCCAATGTAAACCGCCTCACAAAAAACACGCATCGGGATCAGTTTGGAACACCCATCCACCGCTATGTGCCTTGCCGGGTGGAAGCTCTTTAGCCTGGTTTCGTTTTATGACTGCTCATTCCAACTCAAAGAGCGTCATCTTCCGATAAGAGGTTGTAAAGGGTCGCCTCAGAAAACGGAAATAAACCACGCTAGTGTGCCGGCCGATTGGTAGAAGTTCCGCTTGAGCCTTGCTGCAAGCCCTTCGTACTCATCGATCATGAGCCACTTGATTCCCAACCTTTACCCAGAACAGCCATACCCACCGCCCCCCGGCGTTTTAAGAGTGAGGGTATCGCCTGGCTCCACCTCGATCTCTGCAACGGGGGCAAGATGCACAACATTCCCGTCGCTTTTAAGAAGGAGGTTTTCCCACTTTTACCCTCAGACCCTCCCCTGAGTCCAAAGGGCGGGATACAGCGCCGGCCTGTAATGAGCGAGACATGGCACGGATCGAGAAATTCGATCGACCGGACCATTCCATCTCCCCCACGAAAA
>WOZB01000044.1 GCA_011620445.1 Anaerolineaceae bacterium
TTGGTACTGGCAGATGCTTCGGTTCGCTCAACATGACCGCATTGGGAGTATTTCGAACCCGTATTGCGAGGCAATCGCGGTTGCGATGATGAAAAGGCCAGATGGCTTCGTCGCTGACGCTCCTCTTGAAGACCAGAAAATGAGATCAACATTCTGAGTGAAACAACTAAGAGGCTTTTTTAGAAATGAAAATAAAAATCTTTGCAATCCTGAACATCTTTTACGACTGCGAAGCCTACTCGCGGTGTTAAGCACCATGGAGTAAGCATCTGCTAGCCTTGACTTGCTACTAGAAGATGCTTCGGTTCCCTCAGCATGACAAATTTCTTTTTTTGTGCTTCCAATTAATCTTAGGGAACTAGTCCATGCTCTGCCGGCCGGAGAGGGCGCGCTGGAGCGTGTTCTGATCAGCATACTCAATATCCGCGCCTACGGGCAGTCCGCGGGCCAAACGGCTCACCTTGATCCCCATTGGCGCAATTCGCTGCTGCAGGTAAAGCGCGGTGGCGTCCCCTTCCATGGAGGGGTTGGTGGCGATGATCACTTCTTTGACTTCGCCAAGCTTTAAGCGTTCCAGAAGCGGAAAAATCTTGATTTGGTCGGGACCGATGCCATCAATCGGTGATAGTACGCCCATCAGCACATGGTACTTACCTTGATAAGCACCTGTGCGTTCAATGGCCAGAACGTCCATGGGTTCTTCAACCACGCAAAGGATGGCTTCGCTGCGATTTTCAGAGAGACAAATATCGCAGAGTTCTTCCCCTGCAAGGGTAATATTGAAGCAACGGCTGCAATGCCCAGTATTGGCTTTCAATTCTTCCAGAGCTTTGGCAAGTTCTATCGATACCTCATCTGGTGCCTTAAGCAGGTAAAAAGCCAGGCGCGAAGCGCTCTTGGGACCAATGCCAGGCAGACGCGCGAAAGATTCGACCAGGGCTTCAACCGGCGCAGGTAATGTTTTCATCTTGGGTCTCCGGCTTAAAAGCCGAGCCCCATGCCGGAAAGCATGCCGGTAAAGGGAGCCATCTTATCTTCAGCCATTTTCTTGGAGTCTTCGATGGCCTTGTTGGTGGCAAGCAGAACCAAATCCTGCAGCATTTCCACATCGCTACTTTCCAGAAGATCTTTTTCAATCTTCACTTCCAGTACGCGTTGGTCACCGCTCATGGTGACGCTTACTCCGCCTCCTCCGGCAGAAGCTGTAATCTTTTCATCGGCCAGCGAAGCCTGAGCTTGCGCCATTTGTTCCTGCATTTTTTGAATTTGGGCCATCATGTTGCCGCCAGGGCGTTGCATGCTGGGTCCGTGGAAACCTTTAGCCATTAGTCGTTCTCCTTTTTCCGTTTTTCAATCCTGGTCACCTTTGCGCCAAGTTCCTGTTGGGCTTTCTCAACCAAGCCCCCGGGCACAATGCCCGGAACACTTCCCAGCCCACCCGCACCCTGGCCAACCGTTAAGGCCACCAATATCTCATGTTTGAACATACGCTGCAGAACCCGTTTGAGGATCCTGAGATTTTTTTCATCATTCATTTTATCGCGCAGCAGTTCACTTTTAAAGGATATGGTCAGAACATTGCCATCGATATTGGCAAGCTCGGAGGAATTTACCAGGGCTCCGACCATCACGTTTTCCTTACTGACTTTGCTTCGGATTTGATCCCAATGCTGTCTGAGGGAATCCAGGCTAAAAACGATCCCATCTGAATTTTCAATAGGTTCTTCGGTTTTTGCCGGTTTTAGCTCAATTGGTTTGCTAATTGACTTTTGTACTGCTGGATCGGCGCTGGGCGCCTGCTGGGCAAAACTAGCAGATTCTGCCTGACTGAGCGTACTGGTAAAGGCCAGTTCCAGGCTGAGCCCGGGAAACCAGTTGGCTTTAAGATCATTAGCTGCCTCACCGAAAGCAGTAATGGCTTTGATCAATTGCGGCGTAACAAAAGCCTCCGCTTGCTTGCCCATTTGCTCGCGCTGCTCCTGGGTGAGCTCAAGGGTCTTGCCGCCTTCCAATTTGATGACCATCAGATTACGCAGATAGTCCACAACCTGGCGGGAGAATTGCCTCGGGTCTCCGCCTGAATCAAGCGTAGCCTGGATAATTTCCAGACCTCTTGCAGAGGATTGTGCAAGCATTGCATCCACCAATTCGATAACCGACTGACTTGTTGCCGTCCCAAGCAGGTTTTGCGCCATCAGCAGGTCGATCTTTTTGCCAATGGAGGAAAGCTGGTCTACCATGGAGATGGCGTCCCGCATGGCGCCAGTGGCCTGCCGGGCGACCAGGGCAAGTGCGTCATCATCTATATCGATTTTTTCTTGTTTGCAAAGTACTTTCAATTTCTCGATGATGGTTGGCACCGGGATGCGTCTGAAATCGTAACGCTGGCAGCGGCTGAGCACCGTTGGCGGAATTTTGTGGATTTCGGTTGTCGCCAGGATGAAAATGACGTGAGAGGGCGGTTCCTCAAGCGTTTTCAGCAGTGCATTAAAAGCTGAGGAGGAAAGCATGTGCACTTCATCGATAATGTAGACCTTCATGCGCCCCTGGCTGGGGGAAAAATTAATCTTATCCCGCAGATCGCGGATGTCGTCCACGCTGGTGTTGGAAGCAGCGTCAATTTCAATCAGATCCATGAAGCGGGCTTCATTCACAGCCAGGCAGTTCGCGCAATGATTGCAAGGCCTTTTGCTGAGGTCTTCTTCGAGGCAATTAACAGCTTTGGCAAGCAGCCGGGCACTGGTGGTTTTGCCTGTACCGCGCGGGCCAGCAAAGAGATAAGCGTGACCCACCTTATTGGTGGCAATGGCATTCTTGAGCGTCGTGACAATGGGTTCCTGGCCGACAACTTCTTCCCAGAGGGCTGGGCGCCAGGTTCTATAAAGGGCTTGCGACATGGTTTCTCCTATGGCACCTGGAAACTGGTTTGGATCTTGCCATTGGCATCTTTGAGGGTCAGGATATCACCCTTCTGCCAGAGCGAAGCTTCGCTCTTGATAAAAAGTTCCAGAACCGTATCCGTACCTGCCTTTGAAAATAATTTTACGGTGCCGTTTTGCGCCAAGCGCAGGTCGGGAAAACTGTAATTTTGACCGCGGTTACCTTGCAACGTCCAATTCAGGAGGTTGGCTGTAGCCTTCCCCTGGTTCTTAATGAGCACATACTCTGTTTGTAGGTCTCCTGCCCCAAAAACCCCGCCGATGAGTAGATTGAGTTCAAGCGGGGTGGCTTGTATTGGAGAGGTTCCGTTAGTGCTTGTTGCCCCTGGTGCAGGAACTGCCGCATTCCCCAGACGGGCTTCAGCCAAAGCCAGAACCCTGGGTCCGAAAAAGTAGATGACGGCCAGGACGGTAATAGCAGAAATGAGTACGTTGAGGAGTAAAAAGGGCAGGATTTGCTTCCAAAATTTCATCATTCACCAGG
>WOZB01000133.1 GCA_011620445.1 Anaerolineaceae bacterium
TTCGATAAACCACGCTAGGGTGAATGGTCGTCATATCCAGTGCCTTGAGTTCAGACAAAAGACTGTAACCATGTCCTGGCTGTTCCTTTAGCAAAACAAGTAATGTGGGCTCCAGCAGGGATACAACCAGGGGAGAATGGATCTCCTCACCTCTTGAACCTGCTCTCATTGCCCAACCTCTTCCGCGTCTTGGCATGTCTTCGTACCTCCTTTTGATCATCCACAGTATAGTGTACTATTCTCTTAATGTCAATAGATAATTAGAGAATATTCGCAAATGTTAACATAATTAATATAATTACATTAGTAGAAGTATCTTGCTAAACGCCTATTATGTACTATAATATTGGGAAACAGCTAGCGTGAGAGCTTTATTGTGCGCAGAAAATCAGGATTCTTAGTTTTATGTTGGTCAGCTTAGTATTGGAGGAACAAAATGAAATTTTATAGCGACAATTCATTGACAAACCCTGATTCATTTTCAGCAGATCTTTTAGTCGGCAAAAGACTTAAGGATTTGCGCACCAGAAAAGGTTATCCACTTCGAATATTGGCAGAGCGAAGCGGTTTGAACATTAACACTCTGAGTTTGATCGAAAACGGAAAATCCTCTCCATCGGTCGGTACTTTGCAGCAGTTGTCGCAGGCGTTAGAAGTGCCCATTGCGGCCTTCTTTGAATCCGAACCGCTTGAGAAAGAGATCGTTTTTACACAATTGCAGAAGCGTCCCACCCAAGTATTTGGTTCAACCGAGATGCAAAATCTGGCAAAAGATTTGATCAATAATTCTGTGCAACCATTTGTGGTGACATTGCAACCAGGAATGGGGAGTGGGGATCAAAAGATTGTTCACACTGGTTTTGAATTTATCTATTGTCTAAGTGGAACGATCCAGTACAAGGTCGCAAACCAGGAATTCATGCTCATGCCAGGGGACAGCCTAGTATTTGAAGCTCATAAACCGCATAGCTGGGAAAATACCGGGGATGTTCCCAGTCAAATTTTATTAATTCTTTATCCAACTGATGAAAGAGAAAAACCAGGCGGACTACATTTTTCGCTCGAGGTTTTAAAAAAGGAGATAAATATGAAGATTGCAACAATAACAGATAATGGAAAGACAATCAGTCAGCATTTTGGACGTGCGCCATATTATATGGTGTTCACCATTGAAGAAGGGGTGGTCACCAATAGGGAAATGCGCGACAAAATGGGTCACAGCCAATTCCATAATGAGGAACATGGCGAGGAATCCTATGGGGCAGGGCATGGAATGGATTCCCAATCCCACAACAAGCATGTTGACATGGCTGAAGTGATTGCAGATTGTAAAGCGCTGCTTTGTGGTGGAATGGGGATGGGAGCTTACGAGAGTATGCGCCGGTTAAACATTCAGCCTATTGTCACAGATCTGCGCGACATTGAGGAAGCAGTGCAAGCATTTATTGATGGCAAGCTTGTTGACCATACGGAATTGTTGCACTAGCACTGGAGTTGGTGCTGAAAAAAGCTACTATTCGGTTGGTGTTCCGGGAGCAATCAGGGATACCAACCGATAATCATCATAAGGAGATACTATGAAATTGATAATTTCTGCACAGAATTCATCGCTTGAGAGCCAGGTCGACAGTCGATTTGGTCGTTCTCCATGGTTGATATTGTTCGATACTGAAACAAGCCAGTGGGAAGCCTTTCAGAACCCAGGTGTCACTCAATCGGGCGGTGCTGGAGTGGCTGCAGCGCAGTTTGTTGTGGACCAGGGTGCCGACGTCGTCATAAGCGGTGATTTTGGCCCGAACGCTTCCCGAGCCTTCCAGGCTTCAAAAACTGAAATGCGTCTTTTTATTGAAAGCACAACAACTGTTCAAGAGGCAGTAGATCAGTATAAGAATGATCAATTGTCGAAGTTCAAATAAGCACTAAGCAGGAGGTGTTTGTGCAAATTGCAGTCGCCAGTGGAAAAGGCGGTACAGGTAAAACGACCATTGCCACCAGCCTCGCACTAAGCCTGGCAAGCCTGGCAAAGGTGCGCTATGTTGATTGCGACGTAGAAGCGCCCAACGGGCATTTGTTTCTAAAGCCGAAATTTAGCGAAAGCACTCCGGCAAGCATTTGGATCCCGCAAATTCAAACCGAAAAATGCACTGCCTGCGGCAGATGCGTGGAAGTTTGTCAATTTCACGCACTGGCACAAGTCGAGAAAAACATCCTGGTCTTTCCGCAATTGTGCCATGGTTGTGGAAGCTGCACATGGAATTGCCCTGAGAACGCGATTGTCGAAGTCCCCAACCCAATAGGCACTTTGGAGCGCGGCATGGCTCTGGAAAATATTGAATTTTCCCGGGGACTCTTAACGATCAGTGATCCCATGCCAACCCCAATTATCCGGCAGTTGAAGAAGAGGGTGCACCCTCAGCCGAATACCATCAACATCTACGATGCCTTGCCAGGGGCATCCTGCTCGGTGGTTGAAACGCTGCGTGGGGTTGACTTTGCCCTGCTGGTCACTGAACCAACACCTTTTGGATTGCACGACTTAAAGCAAATGCTTGGCATTTTGAGCGATATGAATATCCCGTCCGGAATCGTCATCAACCGGGATGGCATCGGTGATGATTCCTTGAAAGATTTTTTGCGGGAGAGTAACATTCCGATTTTATTGCGTGTTCCTTTTGATCGTGCGCTGGCAGAAAACCTGGCGACCGGGCGCACCTTGGTCGAAGTTTATCCCGAATATCGGGATATTCTGAGAGAGGTTTATCAGCGGATTACTGAAATAATAGGGGGAAAATACAATGAACGCGCAGAATAATCGAGCAAAACAATTGATCATTCTGAGCGGCAAGGGCGGCACGGGGAAAACCAGCATTAGCGCTGCCTTCGCCCATTTAAACACCATCCGCATGAATTCCCGCCCGATGGTGTTTGTAGACGCGGACGTGGATGCTGCCAATTTGAGCCTTGTTCTACAGCCAGACAACCTGGACCCTAAAGAGTTTTGGGGCGGATCCCTGGCGGAGATTGATCCGGAAAAATGTATCAATTGTGGGGCTTGTTCACCGGTTTGCAGATACGATGCTATCTTCCCGGACCCAAAAAATGACCAGGTGCAGTGGATTGACCCGATTGCCTGTGATGGGTGTGCTGCATGTGTGTATGCCTGTCCGGAGGGCGCGATCAGCATGGTCAGACAGCAGGAGGGCAACTGGTTTCAGTCGAACACCCCCTATGGCACGCTGTTTCATGCTGAACTATTTCCGGGGAGGGAAAATTCCGGCAAGCTGGTGACCTTGATCAAACAACAGGCACGCTTGTATGCTGAAGATATCCAATCGCAATGTGTGGTCATCGATGGTCCGCCCGGCATCGGCTGCCCGGTGATCTCCGCCTGCGCCGGCACAGATCTGGGGTTGATCGTGA
>WOZB01000128.1 GCA_011620445.1 Anaerolineaceae bacterium
CGGGCATTTTGTGTCTTCAACCTGGTCATAACCGGCCGCAGATTGGCATGCATTTCATCTGCGGTTGCGGCTTGGTAATCCAGAATCATCATCACTTTTTCATCGGGCTGAAGGGAATCCAGGCGATTCCAAAAAGAGACCCCTGCCGGGTTGCCTAAAGGCGCTGGGGCAGGTCGGTTCAAGAAGAGCAAATAGAATGCTACCAGCATGACGAGCAGAAAGAGGATGCCAATCCAACGCCAGATATCAGACTTTTTTGGCATTCCTGATTCTTTCTTGTATTGCGGTACCGATTCAGTAGATAGCACCTCTTTGAGGATCACCGCCTGGGCTTCCTGGGGTTTAACCGGGGCTTCTACCGTTTCAACTTCACCTGTTTCGGGTTTATTGCTTGCTGGAAAGTCCCCAATTTCACCCTCCGCAGCGCTTAGCTCAGTAATTGCTGGTTCCGGCGCTGCCTCTGCAGACCCTTGATCGGCTTCCGCTGCTTGGTTTTCAGCCTTTTCAACAGGCTCTCTGAGCTCAGCGCCCTTGGCTTGGTCTAACAGGCTGGGTTGGATAATTGTTTTTTCATCAAATTCCCCATTTTTCAGGCGTTCCAGGTCTTCTTCGGACCATTCTTGCTTCCAGGCTTCGATACCTGTGGGTTTTTGGACCGCGTTCTTATCCGGCTGCAGTTGCAGATCACGCACCCTTTTCAGCCACACAGGCATCTCATCGGCTTTTTCTTCCGAGGCATCCCCTTTTGAATTATCGCTCTTGGTTTGGCCCTCGTGAATGCGGCCAACCCAGGTGTTGAAGGGTTGGTCAAGGCTTTCACGGCTTGCGGGCCTTTGCCCGGCAATCGGTTCACTATCGTTCTTATAGAGGCCTTGGGCATCGCCCTCGGTTTGAGCCCGCTGGCGAATGTGAGCCAGCCAGCTTGGGATTTCATCCGACTTATTCTCTTCATCAACTGGCGCTTGAGGTTTGGAGGTTTCGGGCTTGAGGCTGCCAGAATTATCTTCGGAGGAGGGCACATCTGGCTCCTGTTTCTCCTCAGCCATGGCACTAAGCATCGCGGTTATATCTTCGTCGCCAGCAGCCAGGTCAGCAGCAGAGGCAGGGATGATATCCAATTGCTCTTTACAATAGATGCAGCGGGTTGCCTGCACCAGGTTTTCTTTCCCACAATGTGGGCAGGTGATGTAATCTTCAGCGCTCATCGAAAGGCCTCTCAATTCCAAAAACAATCCGCAGGGCTAACAGTAAAGCCCCTAATGAAATTCCAATCAACAGACCTCGGGCACCAATCAGCGGCACCTGGCTGAGGGTTAACAAGGCTGCATCCAACTGCGGGTTGATGACCAGGCGGGAGATATTCATGCCGAGCAAAAGGAAAAACACTGCGCTTAGGCTAAATGAAACGCTAAGGGCATCAATGCCCTTCCGTTGGAAAAGCTTGAGGGCGGCGCTGACCATGACCAGGGCAGAAAGCCCGAGCAGGCTGGCTTGCAGCGGCCTTTGAATGGCAGCGATCCATCGGTTGTAAACCGGGTTCTCAACCCCATATACCAGGCCGGCAACAAGAGTGACTGCGAAGGCAAAAACCAGAACAAGGCTTGGAGCAGATTTGGCCGGGTTTAGCCGAATCTTATTTACTTGCCGAATTATCAGGAATGCGATTGCCACAAGAACGCCAGCTGCCATTAGCAAGATAGCCAGGTCCAGCACATAAGGTAAGTAAGAACCAATTGCGCCTTTAAAGAAGAGCGCTGCCAGCACAAAAAGCGCGGTGAGAATGGTAATGCCGATAGGAAGGGCGCGGCGCATCAGAACTCACCCATCACTTTCAGAATGGCTGCTGCAAGCAGAGCAACACTGATCAGAACTCTGAGGATATCCGCAGCCCTGAGTCCAACCAGACTTTGCTTTTCAAGTTTTTTAGTGGAAACCGGTGCAAAACAATCCTCACCGAGGGCTGAATGATCAGCAAGCAGCCATAAACTCGCTTGGGAACTTGGCGTACTTGCTCCAGCCACGCCCAACCTGGCAGTGCCAGTGGCTTGATCCAGGGCTAAAAGGTACTCTGGGGTAAAACTGCCAAAGAGCAGTACGCCAGACGGTTTATTTTCAGGAATCATGCTCAGCAAACCTGCCAGGTTGGCCATGGGGCCCAGAGCCTGCAAACCTGCCTGGTCCGCGCTGAAATATTCAGGCATCAAAGCATCACGGTAAAGCCCTCGGCTAATTTGCTGGCTGACAAGTGCCAGAACGCCATCACCGCTGCCGACAAAACTGGGATGGTCAGCCGTCATCGAGCGGTGAATAAGCATGCGCTGCAGATCCAAACCCAAAACACCCGCAATTTCAGGATGCTGTGAAAATCCGCTGCCCAGGTTGAGCAGCACAGGTTTGCCTTCTTCAGAAGAGTTTTGAAGCAAGAAATCGATACGTTCTGCTGTAGCAGGCAGACGCAGCCTGCCGTTCTTCGTACCGCCTGAGAGCCAGTGCACAAGTGCCAGGCACAAGGCAGTGCCCAGCACTATCAGCAAAGCAAGGAGGTCATTAGTCGTGAGCGGCAGCATCGTTTTCTTTGGTGTTTCAGCCTGCAAAGCTCGGCATAGGATTCTTTAAGTATAGCACGCTGCCACGTCGCTAGCCCCACTGCTGAGCTGGCAACGAGAGAGAATTTCCCGGAGAAAACCCTAAATTTGAAAGAAAAAGCCCTGAATTATCAGGGCTTTTCGAATTCAGAATTAGCGATTAAAGGTGCACTGCGTTGCCAAAAACGCCTTCTGCGGCTTCCATAATCGCCTCACCAAGCGTTGGGTGAGCGTGGATATTCTCAGCGATGGTTTCAATATCCAGATTTTGACTGACAGCCAGGGTCAACTCAGGCAGCAGCTCCGAAGCTTCTGGTCCAACAATCGAGGCTCCCAATATTTTCCTGGTTTTGGCATCGGCGATGAGTTTTACATAACCGCTGTATTCGTTCAAGCCCAGGGCTTTGCCATTTGCCTGGAAGGGAAACTTGGCAACTTTCAATTCAAAACCCGCCTCAGTAGCCTGGGCTTCGGTATAACCAAAAGAAGCCACCTGGGGGTTGGAATAAACTGCCCGGGGGATCATGCGGTAATCGATCGCTTGGGTCTCTCCCTCCACAATAGCTTTGGCGCATAGTTTGGCCATGGCAGACGCAACATGGGCTAAAAGTAACTTGCCAGTCACGTCCCCGATAGCCCAAACGCCAGCCGCGGTGGTGCGCATAGCGGCATCGATGACCACGTAGCCACGTTTGTCCACTTCTACGCCTGCTTTGTTGAGTTCAAGCTCAGGCGTGTTGGGTTTGAAGCCAATTGCCACCAGGGTCACCTGGGCTTCTAGTGCTTCTTCACCTTCGGCCCCTTCCAGAACGACTCGCGTTCCAGAATCCGTCTTTACAACGCTCTTTACCTTGGTGCCCGCATGCACTTTGACGCCACGCTTCCTGAAGGCTTTGGTCAATTCATTAGCCGCTTCTTCATCCTCATTTGGCAAAATATGAGGCAACATCTCGACAATGTCTACTTTGACCCCGTAACTGGACCAAATCATGGCAAATTCCACACCAATCGCCCCACCACCGATGATTACCGCTGATTCAGGTAATTTTTCTACCAGGATGGCTTGTTTGAAGTCAAATATTTTCTCACCATCTGGTTCCCAGCCCGGGATAACCGTTGCATATGAACCAGTGGCAATCACAATATCATCGGCCTCAAGTTCCTCGGTTTCACCATTAGTCAGTTGAACTTTGAGGGTGTGCGCAGCGCTGAATGAGGCTTTTCCGAAAATGACTTCAATGCCATTTTTCTTCATCAAAAAGCCAACGCCTTTGGTCTGCCGCAGGCTGATCTGGCGGCTGCGTTTGTAAGCCGCTCCGTAATCCGTCACCAGGTTATCAAAACTGATGCCATATTCATCAGCATGCTCGCGCATGGTGTAGACCACTTCAGCATTGCGCAGTAAGGCCTTGCTGGGGATGCAGCCTACATTCAGGCAGATGCCCCCCAAATACTCGCGCTCTACCAGCGCCACTTTCTTGCCGGCTTGAGCTAACTTGATGGCACAGACGTAACCGCCCGGGCCGCTACCAATTACTATCGCGTCAAATTTTTTCATCAGCATCTCCTGGCCTAATCATATTTAATAAAATCCGCAAAGGCAAACCCAAACCTCTTACCACCTGAGATTTGTTTTGCTCGCGGACTAAAGCCCTTCGTCTTCGACAAATTGATAAAATGCCTTCTCGGCTGTCTGGTCCATGGCAGAGATGGTACCCACTGGAGCGGTGTATGCCATGAATTCCTCGTCACCGTCCAGGTCAAAGATGGCGTCGCAATTGGGTCCATCAAAAGCTGCAATCGCGCAAGTTCCCAAGCCCAACGCCGCGCAGGCCAGGTATAGGTTTTGGCCCACGTGGCCGGCATCAATCAAAGCCACCCGATGCGCAAAAACGCCATAGCGCCATTCGCAGCGATAAGGCACAAAAGACCAATAAAAAACAACGCTGGCTTTAGCCGCCCAGGATTGACCTTCCAATGACGCGCTGATTGTCTGACTAGCATCCTCCACCCGTCCAAGAAATTCCAGTTGGTGCTCTACCGCCAAATAATGGTACTTGCCGGGTTGCAAGCCTTGCACATTCTGCACAAGCAGATAGGTCTCAAAGCCGTGACGTGCGCCGCCTGAAGGCACCGTGCGCAAAGTGGCATATTTCTTTCCGCGGATATCCTTGACCCCCTGAGTAGCCCATAACAGGAAGGAGAGCTGCAGTAGAGAAAGCGCTTCACCGGTGTAAACCCGGGCACTTTTGCGCCTGAGTAAAAGCTCCAGGAGGTTATCTTGCAGCTCCAATGCCTCAAAATCGCGCGGAAGAAGGATCGCTTGCTCTTTTGGCCGCATGCGCGCCTTTTGAAGGGGGGGCTGTGGTTTTTTAAGGTCCTGGTCGGATTCAAAACCCTCCAGTTCCGGTTTAAAACTGTGCTTCATGAAATCGCGGGCTTCCTGGATTATCCTGGCTTGCAGTTTGGGATCCAACATTTTTCTCCTCCATAGTCTTTAGAGATTTAGCTCAATGCGAGCCTGAAATTGTAGATCAAACCAGCCGTTTATTCTTAAAATCTGAGAAATTTAAGAGGTTTTTGCCAACTGGCGGATGTAAAGCGGAATTTCATCCTGATAGATAGGGAAGCTGGCCATCCCTGCAAAAACCCGGGCAGCGGTATAACCGGAGGCGTCGAGTTGTACCAGGCGCTCTTTCTTCTCCTGAACAGTCCCGGGCAATATTAACGCTGCCAGGCAGGCTACCAGAGCGGCTTCCATTAGGTGCAGGGTGCCTTCCAGGCTTACCTCCCTCGCCTGGCCTTTTAATGCCAGTGCTGAGAGATCGATTATCGAGGCCGGCCCGCTTCGCCAACTCAGTTCCAATAACTGCATGCGGTGGGGCTGGAGAGCGGCATGCAAGTAGGCCTTTAAAATGGCTTCGTTGGAAGGCTCATCCATTTCAAGGAATAATTCTTCTTTCTTGCTGATAAAAGTCAGCCCGGGAATTTGCAGCGGGTTCGGAATTAAAGTGAAGTTTGAAACAGCAGGATTGTCTCTCGAAAATTGCTGGATAAGTGCCCAGGCTGATTCTGCCGTTTGAAAGAAGCGGACTTGCCCGGTTTGGTAAGCAAAGGCAAAAGCTGCCTGCGCTGGGTCTGCCTCAGGAAGCCTGTTCAGCAAGGCCAGCATTTCTGGCAGCTGAGTCAACCAGGTTTGCGCTTTGGGGCTCACCCACTCCCTGTTGAGGTTGGCGCGTTCAGCCGCCTGCAAAAAGGCTTCGAGGTCTATACCTTCATAAGGCTGCTGGGTGAATAGGGCTGCCTGACTGAGACAGCGGGCCAGGGCGTAATCCAATCCATACGCACGGGAAACGGGGATTGCCGCGCGAAAATAAGTTGAAAGAGGAAATGGCCAAACTTGAGTGTTAATGAGTTGTAATAGACGCTGCTGGTCCGGGCTGCCCTCTGGCAATTGCATGCCGGCAGCGACCAAACCTAAACTAACAAGTTCAAGGGATTGACTTCGTTGGACTTGAATGATGCCTGGCACAGGAGTATTTTATCGCCCTAAGCGTCCATCACCAAATATTGGTCCTGAGCTCAGGCACCAAGCATGGCTTGATAAGGTTCGGCAAAAAGCGCTGGCGTGCCGCCGGTATGCCAGAAAAGCAATTTTTCATTAGGTTTGAAGAAACCCTTGCGGATCAGATCCAGCATGCCCGCGGCTGCTCTGCCGGTGTAGACGGGGTCAAGCAGGATGCCGTCTTTGCTGGCAAAGAGCTTGATGGCGTCAATCTCTGCTGGCTGAAGTTTTCCATAGCCAGTCTGGCAGTATTCTTCGTTAAGCAGGATATCGGTAGGTTCCAAGCGGACGTCCTGACCAAGCTGCCTGGCAGTTTCATTGGCAAGGTTGGCAATCGTGCTGCTGAAATTGATGTTGAGGTTGTCAATGCCGATGCCCAGCACTTTAGCCTTCAAACCATATACTCGCGCCCCCAAAGCCATCCCCGCGTGTGTGCCGCCGGAAGAGGAAGCAAAAACTATCCAATCCGGGGTAAAACCCTGGTCTTTAAGTTCATGCATGGCTTCCAGGTACCCAACAGCCCCGATGGCACTTGAACCGCCATAGGGGATGAGATAAGGTTTTTTGCCTTCGGCGACTGCTTCCTCAAAGGCTCTTTGCAGTTCCGCGTCGCGCTCGGGTTGCTTGACAAAGAGCGTCTTCGCCCCGCTCAGGTAATCCAGTAACAGGTTGCCCTGGCGCTCGGCAGGTTCATCTCCTGCCAGCACCAAAATGCATTCCAGTCCTGCCTTTGCGGCCGCCGCGGCCACCTGGCGGCAGTGGTTGGACTGTACGGCCCCGGTGCTCATCAGGGTTTTAGATCCCTGTTTCAGCGCGTCCGCCAACAAGTATTCCAATTTGCGGGTCTTGTTGCCGCCAATGCCAAGGCCGGTCAAATCATCGCGCTTGATATAAATTTGCGCGCTGCCAAAATAACGGGTTAGCCCTGGTAAGGGCTCGATGGGCGTGGGTAAGTAGGCAAGAGGGTAGCGATCAATCACTATAAGCCTTCTTTCGGTTCTGAGCTTTGCCTAAGCGGCGGGTGAAGTCAAGCAATTTGGGTAAAATTTCAGTATAAGCCTGGTAAATCCAGGGCTTGGCAACAAAATCCCAGGCCCCTAAATGGCGCACTGTTGTGCCGTTAAAACCTTCTTTAAACCTATAGACTCCCCAAAGCGCATCCTGCTCGTTAAATTCGTCCGGCGCTCCCCAAAAATCATAGGTGTGGCAGCCCAGGCGCTTCGCCAACCTGATAGCCTCCCATTGTAGCAAGTAATTGGGCATTAGCTCGCGGTTGACTTCCAGAGACATACCAAACATATAACGCGCAATCCCAGCAAAATAGAAAATCATCACAGCGGCAATAGGTTTGCCTTCATATTCCGCAATCAGTCCAAAAGCCATGCCGGCTTGCATGAACTGCCCCCAAAGCTCTGTGTAATACGCCCCATGGCGCACAACAAACCCGTCCCGCACACCGGTGGCCGCGTACATACTGTAAAGCATGGGCAAGTCGGTCATCTGCACCTGGCGCAAGCTTACGCCTTTGCGTTCCGAAAGGCGGATGTTGTAGCGCGTTTTTTGTTTCATGGCAGCCAACAGCGCTTCTTCATCCTTTGATAGATTGATCAATACACTGTTGCGGAATTGGATTTGGTCTTGTGAAAAGCGCCAATTTCCGGATTTTAACAGGGTTTCCACTGCCAGTCCGGCGGCGTTTGACGTTTCACTTTCGCTTCCCGGAATGCCTGTCCCTAGCAAAACATCGGGGTCAATTTTAAGAAAAACGGCCTTCTGGTTCCTGGTAAAAGCTTCCAGATCCTGCAATATTGATGAACTCAATTCAAGGTTTCCCCAATCCAATATGGGCCCCTTGGGGCAATACAAGACCTTGATGTTAATGCCAGGCACGACCCGCACCTGTCTTGAAAGGACCATGGCCGCGGCCACTACTTTGTCAGTCGGGCCCTCCCAAACCAAAGCTTGCGGAGCCCAGCCATTGCGCTTTTTGGAAAGGCCCCATTCCCAAGTCTGCAATATGTGCGGCTCTGGCAGTTGGCTGATCAGCGCATCCCAGTCTGCTGCGGCTTCAACTTTAATCACCCGCATAGTTGTTACCTTTTCGGCGATTGCGGTAAGCCTGGTAAAGCTTGTAGAGCAGAGGTTTATAAACTTTGACATAAGCGGGCAAGCTGCGGACGATGCGGCCGTTAAAACCGCGTTTAAAGCGATATACCCCCCAGAGGCCATCTGAGCGGTTCATGAAGTCGCTTTCAAGTTTTTCTTCGTCTTCATCCGGTACTCCCCACAGGTCGTACACGGCAGCGCCCCGACTCTTGGCGTAGCGCATAGCCTCCCATTGCAGCAGGTAAGCCGGCATAAGGTTACGGTAGGCATCATCCGAAGCCCCATAAAAGTACCAGGCCCGCTTGCCATTGATAAACAACATCAAGTAAGCCAGGGCCTGGGAATCGAGCCTCGCTTCAAAGAGAGCAACATTCCCGCCCTCTGTAAAATAATTGAAAGCTTTTTGGTAGTAATCCCGGGAGTGGACGAAAAAACCATCCCGCTCTGCGGTTACCTGGCTGACACGGTGGAAGTTCTCTAAATCATTGCTGAGTTGCACGGTCACACCCTTTTTCTCAGCCAGGCGGATGTTATAGCGCGTTTTTTGCTTCATCCCCGCCAGGATTTCTTCTTCGGTTTGGGCGAGGTCGATCAGGCTCGTGCGCCGGGGTTGGATGGTGTCTGTCTCAGTTTTGAAGCCCGCAAGCCAATCAGCCTCCACTGAGTCACTGGAACCTTCAAAGGTGTCCGGCTCAACCTGAAGGAGTATGGCATGCTGCTTGCGGCAGAGTCGGTCGATTTCCGGCCAGAGTTCCTGCCAATCACTGCCCACTGGCCCTTTTGGGATGTAGGCGATGCTGAAGCTGAACGGAAGTTTACGGAAAAGTACTTGTGCGCCGGCGTTGCCATTGGCCACCCTAAAAGGTTTCCAGCCAAACTGGGATTTCAATTTTCCCCAACCGACAAGCTGCAGGATGTGCGCGTTAGGAAAGCGGCTAAGGGTTTGTTGCCACTCCGTTTCGGACAAAATAGCCAATTGTTTACCGTCCCTTGAATCCGAACACGGCACCTACAGTACGCAGCATGATCAGCAAGTCCATGGCAATATTGCAGTGCTGGATGTAATAAAGATCATATTCCAGTTTTATAGCTGTTTCTTCGACAGTTTCGGCATAAGCCTGGTGAATCTGCGCCCAACCGGTCAAGCCCGGCTTAACCAAGAAACGCGCCCGGTAAAAAGGCACTCGTTTTTGAAATTCCACCACCAATTCGCTGCGCTCGGACCTTGGGCCGACCACGCTCATATCGCCTTTGAGCACATTGAGCACCTGCGGCAATTCGTCCAGATGTGACTTGCGCAGGAACTTCCCAATATGGGTAATGCGCGGGTCGTTCATCTGGGTCACCAGGGCTTCCTTTTCCATATCCTTATTATTTTTCATGGTGCGGAATTTGAGCATGGTGTAGGCATTACCGGCTTTGCCAATGCGCTCCTGGCGGAAAATGATGGGCAGCCCGGAATCCAGATAGATCGTCAATGCGATGATGGGGTAGAGCAAGATGAGGAATATTAAGCCGAGTAAGGCAAGCAGGACATCCAACAAACGTTTGAAGATGCGATAAAAGCCGCTGTTTGGGGAGCGGTCAAGAAATTCGCGGATTACCCAATCTGACTCCAATAAGCTGATCGGTATACGGTTGGTGAGGGATTCATACGCTTCTTCCATGGTCGAGAGCCCCATGCCAATTTCCTGGGCTGCCAGGAGGGTTTGGAACATGCCATGGTTCATTTTGTTCGAAATTGCCAGGATAAGGTCCGTAATATTCTGGTCGGCAACTACCTGGTTTAGAGATTCGTGATTTCCGATAACAGGATAACCGTAGATTTGCCGGCCTAACTTGGTTGGGTCGTCGTCAATCAAACCAATCAGATTGAAAGGCGGAGGGCTTTGTTTGGATATCTCAAACGCTAATGCGGTTCCCGCGCGGCCAGCTCCAACAATCAAGACTCTCTTTTGCCTTGAGACCGCTGAGAAAACCTGGATAAAAAAGAGACGCCAGAGCAAGGTGAACAATGCCACTGCGACTACGAACACTGCCACGCCTACCCGTGGAAGAGATTCTGGCGGTGATGCAAAGTAAATGATTAAATAGGCCAGCCCAGCAAGTACTGTCGCCAGTCCAATCCCCTTGAAAGTCTCACGGTAGCTGTTGGCTTTTCGCAGATCATAGATTTCAACCAAAAACAGAATCCACAACAGCGGCAATAAATAAAACCAACCCGGAATACGAGTCTGGATAAATTCCAGATTAAAAACTGAATCTGGATCCAACCGTGACCAGATAAATACGGCTACCAGGAGCCCCAGGAAGCCCGCCAGAATATCACCCAATACCAGCAGAAACCGCTGTTCAGAGGATGAAAGACGCAAGCTATTGGTGACTGAGTTTGAGTGCATTACGGTGTAATCTCCGCAAAAAAATTAACGCTTACCGGCTAACCCAAATAGAAAGCCAGTTCCCCAGGAGAGGTGCATACAACCTACTGCTGCCGCAACCAGGGGGATCATGATTATATCTTTCTTTTGTATAGCAATCTGTGTGCCAATTCCCAGTAAGACCAATAAGTAGAGGCAGGCGGCAATGAAAAACAGCGGCCTCACCGCAGTAAAAGCGATGCCTAAAACCAGGAGTATGGCAAGCCCGCTCACCAATAGCGGTGGTAGTGCTTGCCGTAGTTTCAGGCTGCCTGGATAGCGTTTGAGCATCTGGGCTTTCCAGTAGCCATAGCGCCAATACTGTTTAGCAAGACTGCGCAGGTCCTTTCGGGCAAAATACTGGCTGCGTATCTTTGGATCAAGATAAATCCGACCCCCTTGCTGGGTCAATCGGGTGTTAAGTTCATAATCTTCATTCGTAAGCAAACTCTCATCATATCCGCCAAGTGAAATCAGCGTGCTGCGCTTCCATGCCCCAAAAGGCACTGTCTCCACGTATTCTGCTTTCTGTGTGAAGCGATATTTTGCCCCGCCAACTGCCAGGGGGTGCGCTGCCGCGGCTGCAATGGCTTTGGCAATGAGGTTTTCGTTTTGGGGGGCAATGTCCCAAACGCCACCAACATTTTCTGCCAGGCCGTCTTTTAAGCCCTGCACGCTGAGGGCTATGTAGTCCTTACTGGGGATGGAATGTGCGTCCAGACGAATGACAAACTCGCCGCTTGAAGCATCAATCGCGCGATTTAACCCTGCGGGAATAATGCGTTTTGGATTGTCCACAATCTTGATTGCCATCTCGGGATGTTTTGCCTGATATTCTGTAATACAGACACGGGTTGAATCTTCTGACATGCCATCAGCAATAATTACTTCCAGCTGTTCGTGCGGATAGCTCTGATTGAAGAGCGCCTCCAGCAGCAGGGTGATGGTCTCGGTTTCATTCCGGCAAGGAATGATTACAGAAACTTCTGGTTTCATCGACTGCAATTAAGCCTGGTCTCTGCAAATCCTGGCAATTGTCTCAATTTCAACAAGCCCGCCTTTAGGCAAAGCCGCTACTTCAACAGCTGAGCGGGCAGGGAAATTTGATGAAAAGAACTCAGCATAGATCGCATTCATAACCGTAAAATCACTCATGGATTTCAGGAATACGGTGGTCTTGAGCACACAATCAAGGCAAGAGCCAGCAGCGGCCAAAACAGCCTCCACATTTTTGAAGGCCTGGCGTGTTTGGGCTTCAATGCCTTCGGCCAATTCACCGGTTTCAGGAACAATGCCCAGTTGCCCGGATGTAAAAACCAATTCTTCAGTCGCCGTCGCCACGGAGTAAGGACCAATGGCTTTGGGGGCCTTTTCAGTCTTGATAATGGTCTTTGATTGGCAGCAAGCATTCATGTTCACCTCACTGGGATAAGTTAAATTCATTATATCATCCAGGCAAATTCCTCATTTGGAAGCAGGCCTTAAGAGCACGAGATGCGAGTAAGACCAGCAACTTTTATATAGCCTCCGCGGGGGAGGTCATCATCCCAGTCCGTTCTGGAATCATTGGCCCGAAATCAATTCTGAATCGAACTTGGGAGTATGTCAGTAAAGTTGCTTAGCGCTGGAACAAAAAAATTTTGCTTAAGCCTGCCATTGGCCGATATCTTTCCAGCAATGGTCAAGGTGCTCCGTCAAAGTATCTTTTAGCTTACTGCGTATGCTGTTTCTTACAGCCAGCATAAGAGGAACGCCGCCCATATCATTCAAGCGTTTCCCGATCTCGCGGGCTTCGCGGTGGTGGCAATGCATATCAAAATTCCCACCTGGAACCAGACTCAGAAAGTCGTCCGTTCGGCCGATGGTAGTCAGCTTTTCAATCATTGCTTTCACTTCTGCCTTGCGATGAGCATCCAAAGCGTTGATTGAAGGTTCCCCAAACAAGAGAGTTAGTAAGTTCATGCGGCTGCCTCCAAATGAATTTTACTATGCAAAAATTAATGCTTACATAACCTTGACAGGAAGGCGGAATTATTACTTGATTCTCTCGCCTTAAGCGGAAATTAATGCTATTTAGGCTGAACTATGCTATAATCTGGTTCTCGCGTTTCGGAATGGAAATCCTTTCCAAAACGCATTTTATGTTAATCAATGTCGAACGGATAACGAAAAGTCGAGTAATCAAAAAAGGGAAGTAATCACATGCCAAGTTCTTATCTCACCCGTGAGGGCTTCGAAAAACTCCAGCAAGAACTGGAATACTTGCGCAACGAAAAACGCAAGGAAGTTGCCGTGCGTTTACAGGAAGCCATGGAAGATGGCGAGCTAATTGAAAACGCAGAATACGAAGACGCCAAAAATGAACAAGCATTCACCGAAGGGCGCATCAAGGATCTTGAACTCCTTCTTGCCAATGCGCATATCATCGATGAAGACGACGAAAACGAGCACGGCGCCATCGAGGTCGGTTCCAAAGTCACCATTCAGGAAGACAAACGGGACCCGGAAACTTACATGATTGTTGGACCAGCTGAAGCGGACCCAAAACAGAACCGCATCTCCAACGAGTCACCTCTTGGGCGCGCCTTGATGAACCGCCACACCGGGGAAAAGGTAAAAGTAGAAGCTCCAGGCGGGGCTTTCGTGGTTGAAGTCTTAAAAGTAGAGTAAGACCAAAGAAAAATCATCCCCACCTTCTCAGGTGGGGTTTTTTTAAGAGGAAACATGTTACTGGATACCTTTTCTGAGCTTGAAAGAAATCGTTATGAAAAATTATTGGAAATGCGTGCCCAAGGGGTTGAACCTTATCCCACCCGCAGCCACAAAGACACTGAAGCGGCTGAAGCCATCGCGCGTTTTGAGCAAACTGAAAATGCTCCCGAAAGCACTCCCGTCCAGGTAACCCTGGGAGGTCGCATCCGCGCTATCCGCAATATGGGCAAGCTCAGCTTTGCGCATATTGAAGACAAATCTGGGAAGGTACAGCTCTTCTTCCGTGTAGATGAACTTGGTCAGGAAAAGTTGGATTTCTTTGCCAACCATTTTGACCTGGGCGACTTCATTGAAGCCTCAGGCACGATGTTCCGCACCAAGCGCGGCGAAGTAACCCTGCAGGTGAGCGATTTTTGGATGGTTGCCAAGGCTCTGCTGCCCTTGCCAGCGGATAAGGACGAGATTGTAGACGGTAAGGTCGTGCGGCATTCGCAGCTCTCCGACCCAGAAACTCGTTTTCGTAACCGCTACGTTGACCTGGCTGTCAACCCTGAAGTCAGAAAGATTTTTAAACTTCGGGCAGCTATCATTAAATCCATCCGCAATTTCCTGGATAACCGTGGCTTTCTTGAAGTAGAAACGCCCATTCTTCAGCCGATTTACGGTGGTGCTGCTGCACGGCCTTTCCTGACTTATCACAACCAGTTGCGTCAACAGCTTTACCTGCGCATCAGTTTTGAACTTTACCTCAAGCGCCTCATCGTTGGTGGTTTTGACCGCGTCTACGAGATCGGCCGCGATTTCCGCAATGAAGGCGTCTCCTTCAAACACAACCCCGAGTTCACCCAGATGGAACTTTATATGGCCTACGGTGACTACCACGCCATAATGGAACTGACCGAACAAATGGTCAGCCAGGTTGCCCAGGAAGTGCTTGGTACACAGATTATTCAGTTTGATGAGCACGAAATCAACCTCACCCCTCCCTGGAACCGCATCCAAATCCGCCAGGGCTTGATGGACCTGGCTGGTATCGACATCGCAGCTTATCCGACTGCGGAAGCCCTTGGGGAAGTGCTCAAAGAGAAAAAGATTAACTTCAAACCCGGCATTCCCCGCGGCAAAATGATCGGCCTCTTAATGGAGGAATATCTCGAACCCACTTGCATCCAGCCAACCTTCCTCTACGACTATCCCAGGGATATTTCTCCACTGGCTAAGAACAAACCAGAAGACCCCAATACTGTGGAACGTTTCGAGGCCTTCATTAGCGGCGTTGAGTTGGGTAATGCTTTCACGGAACTGAATGATCCTCTCGAGCAGGAAAAACGTTTTAGCGAGATGGGCAGGGAATACGGCGAGGGTGAAGAAGAACGCCACCCGATGGATGAGGATTATCTGCGGGCGATGGCATATGGCATGCCCCCAATGGGCGGCTTCGGAATGGGTGTTGACCGCCTGGTTATGTTCCTCACCAACAATCACAACATCCGCGAGGTCATTCTTTTTCCACATCTTCGTGAAACCTTCGACGAGATCGAGGAAGACTCTACTAAACAAGAGTAAAATCCAAGGGGAGCCGTTCGTAATGCATTGTCCAAAGCCGCTCTCATAAGGGCGGCTTTTTTTCCAATTATGGATTGGAACTTGCATCGAATAAATTATGGCTGAAGTAGAGCTAATTGATAAAGCCCTTAAAGGGGACCTCCAGGCTTTCAATAACCTGGTACTGATCTATCAGGAAATGGCCTTTAATTTGGCTTACCGAATGCTGGGAAGCACGGCCGCGGCCGCGGATGCCACCCAGGAAGCGGTCATCTCCATGTATCGCAAATTGGAGTCTTACCGGGGAGGCTCTTTTAAGAGCTGGTTTCTTCGGATCGTGAGCAATGAATGCCTGGATGAATTGCGGCGCCAGAAACGCCGTCCCAGTATTTCCCTCGACCAGGAAAATGAGGATGGAGAAATTTTGGAATCCTCAAGCTGGATGAAGGATGATAGTTTGCCTTATGAAGACCAACTCAGCAACGCGGAACTTGAAAAAGCACTCACGCATTGCCTGGATGGATTGGAAGAAAAGTTCAAAACTGTCATTGTCCTGGTGGATGTCTCAGGGGAAGATTATGAGACCGTTGCCGGCACCATACACGTGCCAATTGGCACTATCAAGAGCAGGTTAGCCCGCGCCCGGCAAAAGATGCAGGATTGTCTGCAAGGCTTTGGGGAACTTTTACCAGAAAAATTCCGTCTTGACAGTAGTGAAATCGATGATTAAGCAAGCCAACCTCTCCTATGAAGATATGGAGCTCTTAAGCGCATATCTTGACAACGCTCTCCCGGAAAAAGAGAAAGCGCATTTTGAGTTTAAGCTGCAAGAATCCGCTGAATTGCGGCAAGCTTTGGAAGCCCATCGCCAACTGCAATGGAACCTGAGGCACCTGCCCAAGCCCAAGCTGCCACACAACTTCACCCTTACTCGCGCTGAAGCCCAGGCGGTCAAACGCCAAAAAGCCTGGATACCTGTCTTTAGCACAGCTTCCTTCGTATCTTTCCTTTTGATGGCAGCAATGTTTATCTTGCCGCTATTCAGCCCTGCCGCCAGTCCCGCTTTGCAAGTGCAAGAGCCACAAAGTGCTGCTTCATCACCCTCCCCTGAAGACGCCTTCAAAGCCCAGGAGGCTCCAGAAGCAGCCCCTCTCGCTGAAGCGGCCCCAACCGAACCGATGCCAGTTCCTATGGCAGCCACTTCCCGTTCAAGCGAAGCTGCCGTGGATATTTTCTTCTTTGGTGCCCAGATGAAGGGCGGTGTTGGCGGTGGAGGCGGAGGCGCATCCATAATGGCTGGCGGCGGAGGCGGAGACGCGTCCACTATGGGCGGTGGTGGAGGTGGCGGCCTTGATGCTTATCTCTACCCCATCGCGCAAGGCCCTGGCAATTTGGGTAACTTTGGTAATGCCCCCTATGGCATTGTTGTTCCTGTTGAACCACTTTTTAGCGTGCACCCTGGCACGCTCAGAGGGCAGGATTATGACCTTGAGCAAGTACTGGCTGCCACACCCAGCTTGCCCCCGCTGATTTTAGGTATGAACGTTGAAAACGCAGGCCAGGTACTTGCGGTTGAACCAACCCTTCCCGCCCCAGAACCGGTCACCGAAGCCGCTCCCCCGGAAATCACAGAAAAATCCTCCGGCCCTACAGAAATCCCTCAAGCAGACCTTGAACCAGAGTCGGCCGCTGCTGGGAC
>WOZB01000014.1 GCA_011620445.1 Anaerolineaceae bacterium
AAACTTTGGTGGTCGTAAACAGCGTGCGCCCCTGATTTTGGTTCTTACCTCCCAATTCGGTAATGGAAACCTGTCTCCTAACTAATCCTCAAAGGGATTAAAATAAAATCAACATCAAAAATCAGGAGCCAATCATGAACCGCTTTGCCAAGATCGTTGCCACGCTCGGACCTACCAGTTCGTCTGAAGAACGCCTTCGCCAAATGATCCTGGCCGGCATGGATGTTGCCCGCCTGAATTTCTCGCACGGCACCCATGCCGATCATGCTGAACGTATCGCCCTCATCCGCCGCCTTTCAGAGGAATTGAACAAGCCCATCGCCATCTTGATGGATCTGCAGGGGCCCAAATTGCGCATCGGCAAATTGGCTGTGGAACCGCTGCCGCTGGTGGCCGGCGAGCAGGTCGCCCTGAGCTCAGAATCGCCTCATGAACTGCCTGAGGGCATCACATTCATTCCATTTGACGTCCCAAGGTTGCATGAAGCGCTCGAACCAGGCAATCACATCCTGATGGATGACGGCAACCTGGAGCTCGAAGTGCTTAAAGTGGACGGCGATAATATCTTTGCCAAGGTGCTGATTGGCGGTGACTTGAAATCGCATAAAGGTGTTAATTTACCTGGATCCAAACTCAACATCCCTATTCTTACTGAAAAAGATTTAGAGGATCTGAAATTTGGCCTCGACCAAGGGCTTGATTTGGTGGCACTTTCTTTCGTAAAGACCGCTGCAGATATTGAATCCGCGCGCAAGACCATGGAAGCGATGGCTCCTGGCCGGCGGCTTCCGCCAATTGTTGCCAAACTGGAGAGGCCTGAAGCCCTCGAAAATCTGGAAGAGATTATGCAGGTTACCAACGGTGTCATGGTTGCGCGCGGTGACCTTGGGGTGGAGATGTCACCTGCGGATGTACCTTCCGCACAGAAGCGTATCATCCGCATGGCTAACGAATGCGGAAGATTCGTCATCACGGCAACTCAGATGCTTGAATCAATGATCACTAATCCCCGCCCCACCCGGGCAGAAGCGGCGGATGTAGCCAACGCCATTTATGATGGTACCGATGCGGTCATGCTTTCAGCGGAAACAGCGGCTGGGGCTTACCCGGTGGAAAGCATTCGCATGATGAGCCGTATCGTGGAAGAATCGGAATCCCATCTGAGCGAATGGGGACATGAAGCGGCTTTGGTTTCCTTTGACGTTCACAACGACGCCGCGCACATCTGCATTGCTGCCAATAACTTGGCCAAGGATGCAGATGTGGCTGCGATCGTAGCCTTTACGGTTTCGGGCAGTACTGCCATGTGGACCTCAAAAACCAAACCGCGGGTGCCGATTTATGCCTTCACACCGGAACGTTCCACCATGCAATGGTTGAGCGTATGCCGGGGGGTCATTCCATTCTTTGTTCCCCACGCGGATACACTGGAGACGATGATTACACATGTTGAAACCGCCATCAGCAGTTCCACCAGCTTGAAGGCTGGCGACCAGGTAGTGGTAATTTCAGGCTTCCCGGTTGGGCAATTCCGCACGCCAAATTTGACCCTTCTTTATAAGATCAAGGGTTGACGGGGCTTTAGGCAGATATTAGCGTAATTGACCGCTGTAAATAGAATTAAAAAAATATGGCGGGAAGTTTAGTTCCCGCCATTTGTTTTTTATCAATGTTTACCCCAAAGAGGCGTTGATTTGCTCCAATACCTCGCGGCTGGGGCGCAGAAGGTCATTGGGAGTGCGGTTTAGGGGCGCTTCACCCAGGTTGTAAGGCTCAAAGACCGTGGGCGTATCATTATTGATATAGATCAGCCCGGTTGCGAAATATTTATTCTTGTAGCTTTCAGTCAGCAGGTCCAATGCCGCGGAGTGATCTGTTGGGTCATAATCGCGTTTAATCTTCTTAAGCAAAATCACCGAATCATCCGGCAGGGTCACTTCTTTCACAGTGCCCTCTTCAAAATCCTCCAGGTTGGGAACTTCATTGCGATAAGCAAACTTGATCTCCTGGATTGGATCTTCGTGTTGGCGGCCCCAGTTATAGGATTGCAAGGCTTCATCCTTGTTGTTGAAGGTGACGCAGGGGCTGATGACATCAATCACAGATATGCCATTATGGATAAGGGCAGCCTTGATGAGCTCCTTGAGCTGTTTGGCATCGCCGGCAAAGGACCGGGCTACAAATGTAGCGCCGCTAATCAGGGCTTCCATACAGAGGTCGAGCGGTGGCAGCCAGTTTTTACCCTGGTGCTTAAGCTCAAGGCCGTAGTCAGAAGTAGCAGAGAACTGCCCCTTGGTGAGGCCATAGACGCCATTATTTTCAATAATGTACGCCATAGGTACATTACGGCGGATGATGTGTTTGAAGTGCCCCATGCCGATGGAGGCACTATCGCCGTCACCTGAGATACCAATGATTTTGATGCTGCGATCAGCAAAAGTGGCCCCGGTAACCAGCGTTGGCATACGGCCGTGCAGGCCATTAAAGCCGAATGAACGCTGCAAGAAATAATTGGGACTTTTGGAAGAACAACCGATACCCGAAATCTTAACAACCTTTTCCGGCAGCAGTCCAAGCTCAAATACCGCGGCTTGAATTTGATTTGAGATCATATTGTGGCCGCAGCCCGGACAAAGCGTGGAAGGGCGGCCTTTGTAGTCCTCAGGTGAGAGACCAAGCAGGTTGCTTTCAGCTTTCGGCGTAACAGTGGTTGATTTATCCATTGAGCTGCTCCTTTGCGAGAATGGTTTCAGAAGCCCATACAGCTGTCATTGGCAAGCCGCCTATTTCGGTGACGGAGGTGATGCGTGGGGCATATTGAGAGAACTCCCGCCGTAGAACGCCGCAAAGCTGTCCATCGCGGTTGAGCTCAAGCACGTATGTGCGGTCGTGACCGATAATGAAATCGCGTTCCAGCTTGCCACAAGGCAGCGAGCGGATGCGCATAAAGTCAGTTTCGATGCCTTTTTCACGCAAGAGCGCCTGGGCCTCGATAATGGCGAGTTCTGTGGAACCCATGCCGATAATGCCTATCTTGGCATCTTTGCCGTAGTAAGTGATAGGCATAGGCAGGTCAACCTCCACATTATCCAACTTGCGGCCAATGCGGAAGAGCATATCTGCCCAGTTTTTGGGGTTCTCGCTGTAGTTGCCGTACTCGTCGTGCCCGGTGCCGCGGGTGAAGTACCCCGCTTTGGGGCTCTGGTTCCCCATCACCGTGCGATAGGGAATGGCATCCTTGTCGATATCTTTGTAGCGGCCCCAATCAGGGAATTTGTCCATGTCTTTTTCCCAGATAATCTTGCCGCGATTGATGGGGCGATCGGGATATTCGAATTTTTTGGTCATCCAGGTGTTCATGCCCAGGTCAAGGTCAGACATCACGAATACAGGGGTCTGGTATTTTTCAGCCAGATCAAGAGCTTTCCAACCAAATTCAAAGCATTCATTGACCGAACCGGGGATGACGATAATGTGTTTTTTGTCGCCATGACCAAGCGTATAAGCCATTGAAATATCGCCTTGGGCCGTGCGGGTGGGAAGACCAGTACTGGGGCCAACACGCTGTACGTCCCAAAAGACCACGGGGGTTTCCGTGAAATACGCCAGGCTGACATTTTCGGTCATCAGTGCAAGACCAGGGCCGGAGGTTACCGTCATGGACCGCAAACCCGCCCATCCAGCGCCAATTGCGGCACCTGCCGCTGCAAGCTCATCTTCAACCTGCACAATAGCAAAGGTGTTCTTACCAGTTTCGGGGTCCTGACGAAATTTGGGGGCAAGGGTATTCATCTCTTCCACAAGGCTGGTAGCTGGTGTAATGGGGTACCAGGCACAGAATTGCATGCCGCCAAAAATGGAACCAAGTGCGCCTGCATAATTGCCATCAGTCAAAATATAGTCAGTAAGGGGAGGAAGTTGCTTTACAGTGTAACAATCAGTTTTTTTCAGATTCTTTGCTGCCCAATCAAAACCAAGTTTTACAGTTTTGAAGTTAGTTTCGGCAATGGCCGGCCTGCTGCTGAAATGCTTGTTAATTGCAGCCAGCAAAATTTTTTCAGGAATGCCCAAGACCTGGCCAACGATGCCCACATAGAGCATGTTCTCGGTAAAATCGCGGATGGTGCGGGGCACATCCAGCTCATCAGTAAGGGCTTTGATGGGCATAGGGTAGAAAATGAGATCTTCCCGCCTGGCCTCATCCGAAATGGCAATGTGATCGGCGTAAAAGACCACCCCTCCCTTGGGCAGGAAGTTAAGATCTTCCAGGAAGGTCTTGGGGTTCATTGCCACAATGATGTCATCGTATGGACGGCGGCCGGTATAACCATTATCGTTGGCGCGAATTACGAACCAGGTGGCCATACCCTTAATATTAGACGGGAATACATTTTTGCCCGAAGTAGGGATGCCCATATGGAAAAGCGCACTGAACAGGATGCTGTTGGCCGTGACGGAACCGGAACCATTGACTGTACAGATCGTCATGCAAAAATCATTGACGATGAGGTCCGATTCACATTTCTTCTTCATTGCATTTTTAGCCATCAAAATCGACTCCTTATTATTCAAAACGTTGTTTTAGTTCGGGCTTCTTGATTTGTTTGACGAGATCCATGTGATTGAGCAGCGCTTCGTGGCCTCTGGCGAAGTCGCGGGCTTTGAGAGCATCTACAATTTTTTGATGAAAATTCCAGACTGACTCAAGATAAGCCTGGTCCATATAAATATTCAGATCGGAAGATTGGTAGAGAATCCAATAGCTCTCCAATACACTAAGGACTAGCTTATTGTTCAGGTGTTGGAAAATCCCAAGATGAAAATCGCGGTGCTCTTCCTTTGGTACCTGAATGGGAGTGCGGGCAATTTTCTGATTGGCCTGGAGGACGAGAGCCTCAAGCCGGGCAACTTCTTCCCGTGTGAGCAGAGGAGCAGCTTCCGGCCAATAAGCGCTTTCAAGATTCTTGCGCAGATCTCTGAGCTGCTCGAATGTGAATGGGTCGATTTTTTGGGAATAGTTCAAGCCGAGCATCAAGGCTGGTGTGAGAGTAAATTCGCGCAGCGACATTCCGGTTTTTGGACGGATCTCTACAACACCGAGCTGGCGGGCAACCTCGAGTTGTTCCCGGATGGCGGAAGTACTGATGCCCAATTGTCTACCAATTTCGGGAATACTCGGCAAAAGAAGATGCGTATGGGCAGCTTCTGCCAAGTAATCAAGGAGGTTTGTTTTTACTTTTTCCATGCTATTAATCTGATTAATATGATTAATGCAATTATTATAATCGCTTTAGTGAAATTGAGGGTAATTAGTAATTGAAAGTTAAATTAAACCGGCTTCAATAAGCATGCTTTTGTTGTCTACGATTTCAGAAGTTGTCCCCCGGGCAATGACCTTGCCGTGGTCCATCAGCACAGCCCTTGAACAGACCTGGGCAGCCATTTCCAGATCATGAGTGGCAATCACCATAGTTTGAGGCATGCTCATCAGCAAAGCAATCAATTCCGTACGTGCGTGCGGGTCGAGGCCGGAGGTAGGCTCATCGAGGACCAGAATTTTCGGATCCATCGAGAGGACTGATGCGATGGTAACCCGTTTTTTCTCTCCCCCGCTGAGGTTAAAAGGATTGCGCTTTACTGAATCCTCCATATGGACCGTCTTAAGGGCACGCATGACGCGTTCCTTGACGGCATCTTTCTTGAAGCCGAGATGAATTGGCCAAAAGGCAACGTCGTCGTAGACCGACGAAGAGAATAGCTGATCAGCGGGGTTTTGAAAAATCATGCCGACCAAGGTGCGGATACGAGCCTGGTTGGAATCCGAAATTTCAAGACCGTTGATAAATACCCGGCCTTTACCGCGAAGGATGCCATTGAGGTGCAGAAGCAGCGTGGATTTGCCTGATCCATTCCCGCCTATGAGGGCCAGTTTTTCACCCTCTTCCACCTCAAAACTGACATCATAAAGCGCTTCCTTAGAGTCAGGATAGGTATAACTGAGATTTTCAACTTTAATCAGGGACATTTAAGGAGTGTTCTCCAAAGACTGAGGTTGCATGCTGCCTTGAATTATACCCAGCCCTCGGAATGCGGACCGAAGAAAGGCAATTTCGGAGAATTAGTATTCTATGGGGGTAAAATCGATATGTTCTGGAGTTATTCGATGTCAATTTCTGAGTTTAGCATCCCTGAGCGGTATAAAACCGATCGACGAGGACCCATACGCTGGATCTGGTCTCACGTCAAACCTACCTGGTACCTGCTCGTTTTTGCGATCATAGGTGCCTCGGGCAATGCCTATTTAGCCGGTGTGCCTGCTACCCGTTTCGGAGAGATTTTTAACGAGTTAATCAGTGGAAAGGCCGACCTTAACCACCTTTGGACCCTTTCGTTAATCATTGGAGGTTCCCAGATTATTCGCGGGGGTTTTCTATTTATGCGGAATTTTAGTTTTGAATACACTGCCCAGCGTCTGGAACGGAACATCCGTGAGGAGTTCTATACAAATCTGCTTGGGAAGAGCATGACTTTCCATTCCCTGCAATCAATTGGCGACCTGATGGCCAGGGCGACCAATGACATCCGCGAAGTAAACTTCGTTTTCAGCCCAGCACTCAATATGATTATCGGCTCCATCAACTTTCTTTTTGTGCCTTTAATTATCGGCTGGAACTTGAACCATGCGCTGGTTTTGGTGCCTGGGGTCTTTATTATCGCCTATACCATTTATATACAGTACTACATCAGGGTGATGACACCTATTTCCAAAGAAGTCCGCAAGAGTTTTGGCAAAATGAACAGCCGCCTGGCTGAAGACCTCGACGGAATCGAGACAGTAAAATCCGTTGCCCAGGAAGACAATGAAATCAAGCTTTTCATGCACAATTCGCTCTCTTACCGAAACGCTTTCGTTAAGAAAGGCGATCAGGAAGCTGTATTCCTTCCTGTCCTTTTGCTCTCGCTTGCACTTGGTTTGGGGTTATTACATGCCATTCTGCTGGCTCAAAACGGATTGATTCCCCTCGGGGGTGTGGTTGCTTATTTCTACTCATTGGCGCTGCTTAGTTTTCCCACATATTCCTCAATTTACAGCTACTCACAGCTCACATTGGGGGTTGCAGGAGCGAAACGATTGCTGGAAACCATGAACACTGTAAATGACCTTGACCAAAATCTGTATGGTGTTGCCCAACAGATCAAGGGCGAGGTGGTGTTCGAGCATGTCAGTTTTACTTATAGCGGCATAGACACTTTGGACGACGTCAGCTTCCATGTACAGCCCGGGCAAACTATTGCCATTGTCGGCCAAACGGGTGCCGGTAAAACCACACTCATCCGCCTGATCAACCGGACCTACGATCCTTCACATGGTGTGGTCAAAATCGATGGAATTCCGCTTATGGATTGGCAGTTGAATAGCCTGCGCAACCAAATCTCCATTATCGAACAGGATATTTTCCTTTTCTCGAAAACGGTCAGAGAAAATATTGCATTCGGGCGAGTTGATGCCAGTGAAATCGATGTCGTTGAAGCGGCAAAAAAAGCACAGGCCCATGAATTTATCCTGGAACTGCCTCAGGGTTACGACACGATCATCGGAGAACGGGGAGCTACACTTTCAGGTGGCCAGCGGCAACGTTTGGCCCTTGCTAGAGCTTTCCTGACCGACCCTCGCATTCTCATTTTGGACGATTCCACCAGCGCCATCGACAGCAAGACTGAAGATGAAATCCAAAAAGCCATTAAGGCTGCTTCAGAAGGACGAACGACTTTCATCATCACCCACCGGCTTTCACAGATTCGCTGGGCAGATCTGATCATTGTCATGAAAAAAGGGCGGATTGCCGATATTGGCACGCACAATGAACTGATGACACGTTCACAAGCTTATCGAAATATCTTTACAGAGGTAGGAAAAGAATGAGTTTCTATTCCAGCCTCAAAGCAGAAGCCTACGACCGGCAGTACTCGAATAAAGATCTCTTTAGTCGCATCTTCAGCTACCTGAACCCATATCGACGAAGGATGATCGTCATTCTGGTCACTTTATCCTTGCAAGGCATCGTTGGCGCGTTACCGCCATTGCTGGTTTCCCAGGTGTTGGATCTCAGTATGGCAGGACAGACGAAAGAAAGCATTTATATTTGGCTTGTGATCGGTGTTGTGGTCCTTGAATTTCTAAATTACGTTTTCTATTACATCGTCCACAGGCTGATGGCCCGGGTAATTGCTGACACAACCCGTGATATGTCCGCTGCAGCATTCAAATCTGCAATGCAACAGGATATGTCTTTCTTCGATGAGTTTTCATCTGGCAAAGTTGTTTCGCGTATTACAACGGATACATCTGATTTTGCCAACCTGATCACCCTGACTTCGGATGTGCTTAATAATTTGCTGCAGTCTGTTCTATTGGCTGCCATTTTGTTGCGCACGGAGTGGCGGTTAGCTTTAGGCTTGTTCTCCATCGTACCCATTCTCGGAATAATCATCATCCAATACCGGAAATGGGCAAAAACCGTAACCAGGCGCGGTATGCGTGCCATGGCAAATGTAAACGCTACCATCAAGGAGACAATCAGCGGTATTTCAGTGGCCAAAAATTTCAGACAGGAAGCCAGTATTTTTAAAGACTTTGACCGGGCTAATAAAGATTCGTTCAAAGTCAACATCCGGCGGGGTTTAGCGCTCTCACTGCTATTTCCAACCACTCGAATCATAGTTGGCACGGCAACGGCCCTGATCACCTTTTATGGTGCCAAATCGGTTCTTGCATTGACCATAACAGCGGGTGCCTGGTATTTGTTTGTAAATAGTATCGATCGTTTTATGCAGCCTGTTTTGACATTAACACAATATGTTGCCCAGGTGCAGCAGGGTCTTTCAGCAGCCGAACGTATTTTTGCGCTGATCGAAGCACCCAGGAGCGTTCAACAACTTTCAAGCCTGAAACCCGAATCTCTTACAGGCAAAATTGATTTCAACCACTTAAGTTTTTACTATCCCAACGGTACACAGGTCTTAACTGATTTTGATCTGCATATTGAGCCGGGAGAAAATGTGGCCATCGTCGGACATACTGGCGCCGGTAAATCCTCAATTGCCAGGTTGGTGACCCGTTTCTACGAATTCCAGGGGGGTGAGCTGCTTATCGATAATCATGATATTCGTGATTTTGACCTGCAAAGCCTGCGTAATCATATGGGTATTGTTACCCAGGTGCCATTCCTTTTTGAAGGCAGCGTGGAAGAGAATATTCGCTTCGCAAAACCCGATATCACCCGAGCTGAGATCCTGGAGCTAGCCCAAAATGTGGGTCAAGGCGAATGGCTTGAGACCCTTTCAAATGGGTTGGATACCAATGTCGGCGAACGTGGCGCGCAGATTTCGATGGGGCAGCGGCAGCTGGTAGCCCTGATACGTGTCCTCGCCCGCAAACCTTCCATTTTTATACTCGATGAAGCCACGGCTTCAATTGACCCCTTCACTGAGAAACAGATTCAGAACGCGCTGGATTTGATCCTGAAGCGCTCAACTAGTATCTTGATTGCTCATCGGCTTTCCACCATCCAAAGCGCTGACCGCATCATTGTGCTTGATCACGGGATGATCCTGGAGGAAGGCACCCACAACACCCTTCTCGAGCGTGGCGGGCATTATGCTGAACTCTACAACACCTACTTCCGCCATCAAAGCCTGGAATACGTGGAAGAGGCGGGCAAGCTTTTTGGGAGCAGTTCTGAAGGGCAAGCGCCAGCAGCGGCCGTGCTTTAATACTTAGGTAGGCTTTATCCATCTTTCTTTCGATTTCAGCTATTAGTCATTTTTGCAGGTCAGTTGCCAGCGTCCTTTTGAGCAGGCCTCACTCGTTATATTCGGGTTGGAATATTTACAGACAATAAAAATCTTTGTCATGCTTAGCTACGCTCAGCATCTACCAGCTGCAAGTCAGATCTGGCAAATCCTTCGCAAGACCGGCTCAGGATGACAGGAATTGGTAATTCACACTCAAATTTACTCCCGACGTCCTCTTTAGAACCCCTTTTTGCAGGTTGGACAACGCCGTTCTATTTTGTTCTATTTAACTTGACATAGAACATTTATTCTATATAATAAGAATATGGAAGAAAACATAGCTGTAACCCCTTTCAAAGAACCCTTCATCCCCAAGATCTATTTGGTCCTGGGCAGGCAGACTGTCAGCGACAAAATGCTGCAGTTGATTGCGGCTTTGGCCCTGCGGCAGCCCCTGACCGTACTGGATTGCGGCAACCGTTCCAATATGTACGCGGTGGCAAAACTGATCCGGCCTTACACGTCAGACCCGGTGGCAGTACTTGGGCACATTCGCCTTTCGCGCGCGTTCACCTGCATCCAGGTGCTGACCATGCTTGAAGCAGCGGCCGCCCGTCCGCAGGCCAGCGACCCCTGCATCATCCTGGATCTGCTTTCCACTTTTCTGGATGAGGATGTCAAACTGCCGGACGCGGAACGGTTGATGGACCGCAGCCTGGCTTGCCTGCGCGCAATCAGCCAAACGGCCCCGGTAGTGATCAGCGCCCGTCCACTGCCACTCATCGCGCGCGAGCGGGCTTCGCTTTATGAAGCCTTGCACGAGGCGGCTGATACCCGTTGGGCCGAACCAGAAGCTTTGACTGCCGGGCACTTGCAGCCGGCGCTTTTTGCTTGAGGCATTATGGGCCGCACCATCGCTTCCATCACCCAGACCTGGCACGAAGAAGAAGCCGCGCTTAAGCGCTTTGAGCGCGCCTTGCGCAAGGAAGACCAGATACTGTTGGATGAGTTGCTGGTTTTTTCCCGTCTGCACCTGGCTGAAGCCTCCTATGCGTCCAACCTTTACCCGTTGGATATGTACCTCATTGCCATCCTGTTGGAAGTCTACAAGAAGCTCAAATCCCTTGAAAAAGAGGTCCGTGGCGGAAAAGAAGAGCAAGCACCCGAACTCACCAAAGAAGCGCGTTTTTTGGAAATACTGGAAGACAGCTTCAAGCAGACTTTGGAGCGGCCTCAGGGGGCGCTGGCTGCTCCTGCTGTGGGCATAGGCAATGGACTGGGGCGCATCCCGGCCACTGTCAACTTGCGCAAGTTCGCGGCCAGGCCGCGGACGAATCCTGCTGAGGCCGTGCCCGTGAAAGCGCAGGAAAACCTTTCTGCCATGGGTGCAGCAGCCCATGCAGCCGCGGCAGCTGAAGAGCAAGAGATTGTCTTTTCAGAAAGCAATTCGGGGTCAGTGAAAGCTCAGTATGGCGACCGGCAGCCTTCAGCCGAGGGGTTAAACCGGGCAAAACCGCACGGTTTTAGCGCGACGGTGCATAACGGTTCCAGCACACACGCGCTGAATGCGCACCTTTCGCAGGTGAGCACACTTTCTTACCCACCCTGCGCCCTGTCTGACACCGCTGTAACGCTTTCGTACGCGACCTTTGAGGATGCGCCTTGATTTTGCAGGAGCGGCTCAGGATAAAAACTCAGTCATCGCAAGCAAAACGTAGCGATCTGGGGTTGACCTTTAAAAACCAAAGACAGATTGCTTCGCAAAAGAAACTCGCAATGACTGAATCTTGCCGTGCTGAACGCAGTGAAGCATCTGCTAGTAGCAAGTTGGTTCTAGAAGATGCTCAGGATGGCACGCCCTTTTGCTTGTCGTTGCGAGGAGCGCCTGCGACGAAGCAATCTGATGTTCACAGCATTGAAACCCAGATTGCCGCGCAAAAGAGGCTCGCAATGACTAAATCTTGTCGTGCTGATCGCAGCGAAGCATCTGCTAGTAGCAAGTCGAATCTGGAAGATCCTTCGCAAAGGATGCTCAGGATGACAAGCCTTTTTGCTTGTCATGTTAAGCACAGCGAAACATCTTCTGGTTGCAAGTCGGATCTAGCGGAACCTCCGCAATGGGTACTCAGAGGATGGCAGGATTAGATTTTGCGCGCCGAGAGTACGCTTCGCAATCGTAAAAGATACTCAGGATGACAAGATAGAAGGGAACCGTTATGAGCAAACAACTGTCATCAGCTAACAAAACGATGCAGCAAGGCGCTGGTAACGCCCGCTTATTGAGCAGACAATCGTCATCGATTAATAAAACCGTGGAGCAAGGTACTGATAATGCCCACCTGTTAAGCAAACAAGTTCCGGTAAGCAACACAGACCTGGAGCCGAGCTCAGAGGGTAATGCCCTTGCTCCGGCCGGCAAGGTTTTCAGAGGCTGGCTGCTGGACCTCTACACCAGCGGCGAGGACGGTGTGAAATTATGGTTTATTGGCGAGGGAGATGATGTGCGTGTCTCCTTCACGCACAACTTCCCCGTCACTTTTTATGCTGCCGGGGACCACAGCGAACTCCGCCGTTTGTGGAAGCAGCTTCAGGGTCAGGAAGGCATCCTTTCGCTTCGGCGAACACAAAAACAGGATGTCTTCGTGGCCGATCCTGTGGACGTAATGGAAATTTGCGTTTCCAACCCCGCCCTGCAGCAGCGCATTTTCTTCGGGTTGGAAAGAGACTTTGACAGCCTCACCTGGTACAACTCGGACGTCACCATCCAATGCCGCTATATCGCCCGCTATGGTGTCTTTCCCATGGCGCTCTGCGAAGTGGTGGCTGATAACCGTGGACGCATCCAATCCATCAAACCTCTCAACAGCCGTTGGGACGTGACCCCCAACCTGCCTCCACTGCGAATCTTGAACATTCTGCCCAACGCCGACCCCGCCCGCAGCCAGGTGAGCGGCCTCATCATCAGTTCTGATACCCTGCACGAGGAGCTCGCTTTTGACAAAGAATCTGTATGGCTACGCGAAGTTAATAAGATTCTTAAAGAGTATGACCCCGATATCATTGTCACTGACTGGGGTGATGCCTGGGTGATGCCATTTCTGCTTTCGCGTTCTGAAGAAGCTAATTTTCCACTGAGCCTGAACCGCGACCAGGAAAGGTCCGTGCGCTGGCAGAAGGAAACTAGCTATTTTTCCTACGGGCACATCATTTTCCGCCCGGAAGAAGCCCACCTGTTTGGACGCTGCCACATTGATCGCAAATCAGCCATGATGTGGTCGGATTATTCATTGGCAGGCACCCTGGAGATGGCCAGGGTTACCACCCTCCCCATTGAAAAGGCCGCCCGGGTTTCGCCCGGTCAGGGTATCTCTGCCATGCAGGTGATTACTGCGATGGAAAAAGATGTGTTGGTGCCCTACCAAAAACGCCAGGTGGAACAGTTCAAAACTGGGCTGCAGCTCATTCAGTCCGACCGGGGCGGTATGATCTACCAACCCAAAATCGGCGTGCACACCGATGTAGCCGAGATTGACTTTGTTTCCATGTACCCGGCAGTCATCATCAAAGGCAACATCTCCCCCGAGGTACCCCTGCCGGACCTGCTGGAGCCCGCCAGCGAAGAGTTGGGGGTGGTGCCGCTCACCCTCAAACCGCTCTACGAGAAACGGGTGGCGCTCAAGCACAAAATCAGGGAATACGTTCCCGGCCATCCCATGGCCAAAACCCTGAGCGAACGCGCCATGGCACTCAAATGGCTGCTGGTGGTCTGTTTTGGCTTTTTGGGCTATAAAAACGCGCGCTACGGGCGCATTGAAGCCCATGAGGCGGTTACCAAAGGTGGGCGCGAGACTCTGCTGCGCGCCAAGGACGTCTGTGAAGAAAATGGGTTTGAGGTGCTGCACATGTATGTGGATGCCCTTTGGGTGAAAAAGCGCGGCTACAGCAAGGTAAGCGATTTTGAACCGCTCATCCAGGCTATCAACGACCGCACCGGGCTGACCATCAACCTGGATGGCATCTTCCGCTGGATTGCATTTTTACCCTCCAAAATCGATGAACGCATCCCAATTGCCAACCGCTTTTTCGGCGTTTTCCAAAGCGGCGAAGTGAAGGTGCGCGGCCTGGAAGCCCGCCGGCGCGATACACCGCGCTGGATTGCGGCGGTGCAGCGCGAAATGATCGATATCATCGGCAAAGCCAAATACCGGCCAGAATTGGAGAAACGCATTCTGGAGGCTTTTCAGATCTACCAGCGAGCGCTGGCTTTACTGAAGGCTTGCGACGTGCCTCCCGATCAGATGCTGATCAATGGCAAGGTGAGTTACGCGTTGGATGCTTACAAGGCCAGTACAGCCGCGGTGCGGGCTGCCAGGCAAATGGAAGCAGCAGGAATGCCCATCCGCCCTGGGCAGCGCATCCGCTTTCTGTTTACGAAAGGTGAGGCAGACGTTTTTGCCTGGGAGCTTGGCAAGCCTTTTGACCCCAAAATGCTGGATGCCGAAAAATACATCCGCTTATTGGCCAAAGCTGGTGCTGCTGTGCTGATGCCGTTCGGCTTGGACCCCGATTTGCTCATCGAGTGGAGCGAGCGCGGGCACATCCAATTGCAGCTAAAGGAAGCTTATTCAACTTCAGACTTACCTGATCAGGACAAATAGAAAATTAATCATTCCTCCAGCAGACAAAGAGTTCATAGCGGAAAGTTCATAGCAGTGCCAATGTTGACCTCTTAGGTGGTAAAATACTTCAAGAATTTTGAAGGGAAGAGTCCTGTAAAGGCACCGAAGGGGCAAGCTTCAATGGAAGTGAAACTCTCAGGTAAAGCAACCCGAATTTCTTCTGAAATCGTAGGATAACAGAGGCGCATATATGTGCGCCTCTATTAATATAAAAAGGAGATAACATGGAGTATCCAAAAGAACTAAAGTATCAAAAAACCGATGAATGGGTGAAAGTCGAAGGCGGCATTGCCACCATCGGCATTTCTGACTACGCGCAGGATTCCCTGTCGGATGTCGTTTTTGTGGAATTTGAGGTAGAAGCTGGTGATACCGTCAAGGCTGGTACCACCCTGGCGACCATCGAATCCGTCAAAGCGGCCGCGGAAGTCGTCTTCCCGGTCAGTGGAACCGTCGTTGAAATCAACGAAAAACTGCCCGAAACCCCTGAAGTCCTGAACGAAGAGCCCTACGGCAAGGGTTGGCTTTGCAAGGTCAAGTTGAGCAAACCCGAAGAGCTTGACAACCTGATGGATGCCAAAGCTTACGAAGCTTACTGCCAGGATCGCTAATATCTTCACGCCCCACACTGAAAAAGATGTGGAGGCAATGCTCAAGTCCATCGGAGCGAAATCTATTGAGGAACTTTTTAAAGTAGTTCCTGCAGAACACCGCTTCCCTGAATTAGACTTGCCTCCTGCGGCTTCCGAAATGGAAATTATGGGCGAGCTGCAAGAATTAGCTGATGCCAATGGCAGCACCCAAAATATGCTCTGCTTCCTGGGCGCTGGCGCTTATGACCACTACACGCCAGCCGCGGTGGATATGCTGCTGCGACGCGGCGAGTTCTATACTGCATATACTCCCTATCAACCAGAAATTTCCCAGGGGACGCTGCAAACAATTTTTGAATATCAGAGCATGCTCTCTAATTTGACTGGCATGGATGTGGTGAATGCCTCGCACTATGATGGTGCCACCGCCTGCGCCGAAGCTGTTATCCTGGCAAATGAACAATTCAGAGGAAAACGCAAGAAATTCCTTGTTTCACGGGCAGTCAACCCGGAGTACCGCGAAGTCATGCGCACCTATATGCAAGGATTTCCTGAGATCAAGATCGAAGGTGATGAGCTCGAAACCGGCATTGACGCCGACATGCAAAAGCTAATCGCCAAGATCGATAACAATACCGCCCTTGTCCTGGTTCAATATCCGGATTTCTTCGGTCGCATTATCGACTACACTCCCCTGGCTGAGGCCGCCCACGCGCAAGGCGCGTTAGTCGCTGTGGCAGTCAACCCAACTGCGCTGGGTTTGCTCACTCCCCCAGGAGAAATGGGCGCAGATATCGTCGTCGGCGAAGGGCAGCCCCTCGGCTTGCCGCTCTCTTATGGCGGCCCTTATCTAGGCATGTTTGGGGTGAAAGGACCCTTGCTGCGGAAAATTTCTGGCCGTTTGGTCGGAGAGACCACCGATGTGCGCGGTCAAAGAGCCTATGTGCTCACGCTGACCGCCCGCGAGCAGCATATTCGACGCGAAAAAGCCTCGTCCAATATTTGCACCAATCAAGGCTTGATGACAACTTGCGCGGCCATCTACCTGAGCCTGCTCGGAAAAACTGGCTTCGCGAAGGTGGCTGACCTGTGCTACCAGAAAGCCCATTACGCCCAAAAGGAAATTACGAGCATTGAAGGCTACAAAGCCATGTTTGAAGACACGCCTTTCTTCCATGAATTCGTGGTTAAGTGCCCGGGAGATGTAGACCATTTGCTTGAGCACCTTGAGGATTATGAAATCCTTGGCGGCTACAACCTTGGCAAGGACTTTCCTGAATTGGAGGGCTGCCTGATGGTTGCCGTAACCGAAAAGATGAGCAAGGATTCAATTGACTACTTCAAGGCCTCGATTGAGGAGGTGACCCATGACTGAGCCAACCGTCTATGAGCTCTCATCACCCGGCCGTCAAGGCGTCAAATTCCCTGATAGTGACGTCCCGAAAACTGAGCTGCCAAAAGGCTTTGTCCGCAAGGAATTAGGCCTGCCTGAAATGTCTGAAATCGATGTGGTACGCCATTTTACGCATCTCTCCAGTA
>WOZB01000286.1 GCA_011620445.1 Anaerolineaceae bacterium
GCCGTACGCGATATGCTCGGCTTCAATCTCGTCATGCCCGTCTACCAGGGCCGCGCCGCCGAGTATCTGTTGGCCAAAACCTTTGTCAAACCCGGCAGCCTGATGCTAATGAACTATCACTTCACTACCTCCAAAGCCCATATCGACCTGACTGGCGGAAAGGTGCTGGAATTGTTCGGTGACGATGCCTTCCAAACCCAAAGTGACAACCCTTTCAAAGGCAATATGGACCTTGCACGCCTGCGCGCCGCCATCGAACAAAATGGCCGTGAGCGCATTGCCTACATTCGTATGGAAGCCACCACCAATCTCATGATTTCAGAAAACGCTTATTTCATCCAGGGGCGCGAACCCGAGTTTGCAACAAACAGCATCTGCGAGATCATCCTTGAGATGATGCGCCACGTGGATATTTTTTACATGTCTGGCCGCAAGAGCGCTGCCGCACGCGGCGGCCTGATCGCCACTAATAACAAGGAGCTTTTTGATCGCATTCTTCCCTGGCTGCCAATCTACGAAGGTTTTCCTACCTACGGCGGTATGTCCACCAAGGAGATCGAGGCCATGGTGGTTGGCCTGCGCGAAATGACCGCTCAATCGGTTGCCAGCAGTTCGGCTGATTTCATTGCCTATTTTGTCAATCGCCTGGTGGAAGAAGGGGTGCCGGTGATCACTCCGCCGGTGGTCTGGCTTGCCATCTGGACGCGCGCCTCTTCTTACCCCACGTTCCCCAAGTACGATATCCTGCTGGCGCTTTGGCAGCCACGTTTTTTTTGATCTCCGGCGTACGGGGGATGGAGCGCGGCACGCTCTCAACCGATCGCGACGCTGAAGGTAATGATGTAATGGCCGAAATGGAGTTGGTGCGCCTGGCCTTCCCACGCCGGGTATATACCATTTCGCACATCGAATACACTGTTGACCGCCTTAAGTGGCTCTTTGAGCACCGCGATCTGATTGGCGGTCTGCACTTCGTGGATGAGCCCCCTGTGCTGCGCTTCTTCTTTGGCCGCCTGGAGGCTACAAGTGCCTGGCTGGAAAATTTGGCTGAAGCCTTCCGGAATGACTTTGGTGAGCAGTGCTAACGATTATTCTCCTCCGCCGGCCAGAATACCGCTCATAAGTCCGCCCAGACCGCGTGCGGAAGGCTCTTACTTTAGAGCATATAATTGTCACCAGGGCTAAAACCTTGCCCTGGTTGCATTAATTTGATAACAGAAAAAATGGAAAACTGCTAACCAAGATCAAAAATGCGCAGACAAAAATATTTATTGAGCAAAGCAATGTTCTTGACTATCGGTTTGATAGTATTTCTCACTGCGTCCGCGTCTCCCGTGCATGCAATCAAGTGGAGTCCTGTGACTTATGAGCCTGCCCGTTTGGAGGCAATGCCATTACAGTATACGGATTTATTCTTTCCGGGTTTGGATTGGACCGAGAAAAAAGAACTTGCATCAATAGATTTCATGACAGACGGTAATTCAGAGACAACCAGCACCCAGGGGATCACCTACCGTTCGAGCAGTTTTGAAGGCAAGCCATCCACCGAGCTGTTCGCGTTTTATTACTTTGATCACATGAAAACCCTTGGCTGGCAATATGTCGGTTTTATCAACAATTCTTATTTGATGGAAATTCAGTACTACAACCTTGAACTTAATCGAGGTTTGGATGTAAAACTCGGCAGGTGCAGGTTCTTTGATGCATCCATTCTGCTTGGCGACCAGTTTTGTGCCGAAGTATGGATTAGTTCAAGCGCAATCGTGCCCACACCCAAAACGCGTGATATTTCTGAGGTAAAGATTCCGTCGCACCCGCTTGTTGCTGAACCCGCCTATGCCCATACTGATCAAAACTTATTGCCCGTTCCATTTTTCTCGCAGCGCGCTGCCGACCCAAATGGCAAGATATTTGTAGGTTTCGGCAAGTGCTCATTTTCACTCTATGATGTGGGCTGCACCGTAACAGCCTATGCCATGATCTATAACTACTACCAGGCCGATTTCACGGATCCAATCAAATTGAATGAGACTATGAAGGAAGCACCCGGGGTCTTTAGCTTATATCAATCAGGCTGTTATATCTACTGGCCTGATTACGAAATTCTTCCTGATGCGCCTGCAGGGGTATCCGGCTCTGCCCGGGTTTATAACGCCTGCACATCCCCCAACTGCCTGGATGACAGTAATATCACCCTTATCGACAACGAATTGAAGTTCGGGCATCCCATCCATGCCCGGGTGCACTGGGCTGGAAAGGATGAGAATTTTCACTCGGTGGTCATCGTCGGCCACGAGGGAAGCGATTTTTACATCCTCGACCCCCTGGCCCTTTATAGTAGCCCACGGACCTTATCCAATGGTGTTGAAGGTCCCTATATCGTCGACTACCTCATCCCAACCCACTTCAACCCAGCCGCAGAAGCAATTTCTTCCGGTAACCTTTTGCCTGCCTCTGAAGGGATCAGTTGGGGTCCAAAGAAATCTTCTCGTATCCTCAAAAGATTTATCCGGTGAACGTTGTCTCGGAGCCCTCAGCGCGTAATCAGCGGCAAGAAGAGGGAGTAAGGTGACCATTCATATGCACCCATATCAACAATAATCCCACCATTGCCATCTCCATCGACAAGTCGTGGGTTGCCATTCAGATCAGTCAACGCGGTCACGACTGAATTATCCCCAGCATCAATGGCAACTGACCCTGCCTGCAGGCGATAATCCCCGCCGGTGCTGGGGGCACTGGTATATGGTTGTTGAGCTACAGAGTGCGGTTCAACCTCCTGGTTGCCACCTATGTACCCTCCCTGCACGATGCTATTCGTAACAATGGCAGGGACGTTTCCTTCAATAGCTGAACTATTGCTCCAGCTAATGGCATTGCGCAGAGTAACATTGCTGGTGTTGATAAAAATGGCTCCACTTTCTGAGCTTTTATTGCCGCTGAAGGTGGTATTGATCAGGGTTGCTGAACCGAGATGGGTATGAAGCCCGCCGCCCAAAACAGCGTCGTTTCCACTGAAAAGAACGTTAATAAGCATTGGATTGCCTTGGTAGTTGGCCATGGCACCAAATCCATTACTGTTGGTCACTGGGTTGCTTCGAAGGGCGACTTTGGTGAGGGTGGGCGTACCATCTGAATTATACAGACCAGCCCCATAGGCATTTATTGTGTTGGCGCTGATAACCAAATTTTTTAGGGTCGGGTTACCCCGTGAAATATACACATTGCCGGTCTCGTCAATAACATGCCCAGCAAAAAGTAGTTCGCTTTACAACACATCCCTGGCCTTCCAATAAGCCAGGGGAGTGTTCATTTATAAGATCATGGTGGTTTTTC
>WOZB01000222.1 GCA_011620445.1 Anaerolineaceae bacterium
GATATTTACGCTTATTTAATCATGCTAAAGATTTTACTTGTTTTAAGGAAAAAATCTAATAAATGCTCAAGATTCAACAATTTTCGTGATGAATTTGTAGGTCATTTCGAATGCGGTTTGTTTGTCTTTGTCCAGGAGGATGCAATGATCAGAGTCAGCAAAGGTGTGAACTTCTATCACCTCGGATTTGACCGATTGCTGGATGATCTTTGTAACCGTTTGCGGAACCATTGTATCTGCCTTGGTCATGAGGAGCAGGATTGGTTGAGTAATCTCTGCAAGGTCTTTGGCAACCACTTTTTGAAGCTTTCGCATCTCATCCGCAGCACTTATGGGATAAGCATTGTAACCACTCCACATAAAGCCACTGCCACTCTCGCTTTTCTTGATGTATTTGATGAAATGTTTTGCTATTGGGATTGCCCAAAGATTAAAAGCTTTTAAAGCCGGAGAATAGAGCAGAACACCTGCTAATTCGGGGTGCAATTCTGCCAGGCGCAAGGCGATCAAACCGCCCATGGATTCTCCTGCAATGAAAACATGCTTACAGCGGGACTGCAAGTCTTGCACAGCCTCTTCAGCAACTCTAACCCAATCACTGTGTTGGACTTTATTGAGATCATCAGGGTGCGTGCCATGGCCAGGAAGCAGGGGAGCAGAAATAGTGAACCCTTTGGCATGCAAAAAATCAGCAAGTTGCTTCATTTCCACCGGGGAGGCTGTGAAACCGTGCAGCAAGACACAACCTACCTCACCACCGGTGAGATCGATGCTATCAAAGCCAAGTTCTGGATGAGCCAAGAAGGAATTTGTCATAAGTTGCCTATTCTACCTGCCATATTCTGAAAATGCAAGGAAAAATGCAAATAAATATGTAAAAGACGTGTATATTGTGAATATTGTAAACGTATTTAGGCAGAAGTTAATAGTTGTACTTGCTTTGGGAAGTCTAATCCCGGGAAATGAATGGCGTATTCCGTCAATTAAAGAAAAAACAGTATAATTTTAAGGTTATTATTCAAAGTTGGCGAAAGATTGGTGATAAAGATGGATATCTTTAAGAAAGCATACGATTACACGGACGTGAAGGAGGCCAAGGCCTCCGGTATTTATCCTTACTTCATACCCCTGGACCGCAACGAAGGCACAGAGGTGGTCTACGAAGGCCGCAGAATTATCATGTGCGGATCCAATAACTATCTGGGCTTGACGGCTGACCTCAGGGTGCGGCAGGCGGCCAAGGACGCCATCGATAAGTATGGCACGTCCTGCACTGGATCGCGCTTTTTGAATGGCAACATGTCTCTCATTGAACAACTCGAACGTGAATTGGCTGAATGGGTAGGCAAGGATTCCGCGCTGGTCTTTTCCACTGGCATGCAGGTAAACCTGGGAACCATCAGTTCCATCGTGGGTCGCGGAGACTATGTCATCCTGGATAAGGATGATCATGCCAGTATCTATGACGGGGCAATCCTGAGCAGCGGAAAAATCCAACGGTACCCTCACAACGATATGGCACAGCTTGAAATGGTGCTGAAGAGTATCCCCGAAGAAGTTGGAAAGCTTTTGGTAGTAGATGGCCTTTTCAGCATAGAAGGCGACCTAGCGCCACTACCTGAAATCGTGCAACTTTGCCGGAAATATGGCGCTCGCCTGATGGTGGATGATGCCCATGGTATAGGTATGCAGGGGGGAGGCCGAGGCACCGCGGCTGAATTTGGAATGACTGCGGACGTAGACTTGATTATGTCTACCTTCAGTAAATCTTTTGCCTCAATCGGCGGCTTTGTGGCCGGTGAGCGGGATGTCATTGATTATATCAAGCATCATGCGCGTAGTCTCATATTCAGTGCAAGTATCCCGCCGGCCAATACAGCGACTGCCCTGGCTGTTTTGAAGATTATGCGTGAAGAACCCGAGCATGCCGCAAATGTCATCAAAAACGGAGCCTTCATGCGTGAGGGTTATAAAGCGCTTGGTTTTGACATCGGCCATTCCTGCACACCCGTGATCCCGATTTTGATTGGCGATAATGAACGCACCTTCCTGACCTGGCGCAAGCTTTTTGACGCCGGCGTCTTCGTGAACCCTGTCATTCAACCGGCTACGGCTCCAGGGCGGCAATTACTGCGTACCAGCTACATGGCCACGCATACCCAGGCGCAGTTGGAGCACGTTTTGGAAGTGTTTGAAGTAGTAGGCAAGGAAGTTGGTTTGATCTAAATCTAAACAGAAACATCATGAGTCCAGTCTCAGGTGCCTGCAAAGTATTCCACAGGCTGGACTTTGTTGTTTAATGTAGTGTTGGAAATCTTTTGTTCCAGAAGTAATCCCTTGATTGCGCAGTTCTTTCTTTTTTATGTGTGTCTTTTGGGATTTTCCCGGTCTCCTGGCCGGGAGAAAATCCTGATACCCATTTTCTTACAGTTACCCACAAACCTTGGTGTCTCGTAATTTGGCCTTCGATTAAGCTGGCAAAACCCAATACCTGAAGTTCTCTTTCAGCACAAGGTGAAGGTGCGGGAGCTTCTAAAGAGCAAAACGCGAGAAAAAATTCATGTCGAGGAGGGTTTGCTCATTCAACAACCGCCTTGCAGGATTCATCTACCGGGTAATCAGTGGCAGAAACAGGAAGGGTGCGGGATCTGCATCCCATCGAGCGCTTTTCAACAGAGACTGAGGATCGGTCATTGATCTTGTCAGAATTGATGGACATGAGGGCAGATATCCCCGTCGAAGCAAAATTAGGCACTCTAAAAGATGGTGGGCTCGAATATATTGATTCAACTACGGAGCTGATTGGTGAGGGAGACACTGAAACATGGTCACTGATAAACCTCATAGGAGACGCACACCCAATTCATCTACAGCTGGTTCACTTCCAGGTTGTTGAACGCATCCCAATGGATGTGAAAGAGTTTGCGTTGGACTATCAGACATGAATGCTTGAGGAGGGTGATATGACGTTGATAGATCCGATGGATTACGTCTCAGGACCGACAGAGCTGCCCCAAACTTGGGAAACGGGATGGAAAGACACTGTGATTGCCTACCGTGGTCATTACACCAAGATTATCGCGATTTTCGATACGGTTGGCTAATATGTCTGGCACTGCCAAATTTTGGAGCAAGAAAACTATGAAATGATGCCGCCGTTTGAAGTAATTGTGAAAAAGTAAATCTGCTCTGAGGGTGGGGCAACACGCCTCACCCTCAAAACTTCTCGTTCTTTTCCGTTGACATTTTGTCTTGCTTCAGGTAATATCTTGGGGCATGTTGGCGAGGTAGCTCAACGGTGGAGCAGTGGACTCATAAGCCATTGGTTCTGGGTT
>WOZB01000012.1 GCA_011620445.1 Anaerolineaceae bacterium
GATATGATTATGGCCTGACCGGCGCGTACTTTGTGACCATATGCACACATGAGCGGAGGAATTTGTTTTGGAGAGACGGTCAAATAAATTCGGCGGGATCAATTGCCGAAAGCGGAATTCGTGCGGTTCAAAAACGCTTTTCAGAAATTGAAGTTCTTGCTTATGCAATAATGCCCGATCATGTCCATATTCTTCTGAACAAGGCAGGGACTGAAGCGAATCTCTCAACGATCGTCGGCTCTTTCAAGCGGGATGTAACCAAAAAGATGAGACATATAAACCCTAATCTTGAAGTTTGGCAAATTTCTTATCATGACCACGTCGTTCGCAATCAGGAAGAAATGGATAGAATCAATGCGTACATCCAATTAAACCCTGAAAACTGGATGGAAGCGCATGAAATTCCTCCAGATTTGTTTTGACGTAAGGAGTTTAAATGTCGAGATTAGATGAGCACGGTGCATCTTATCTGGAATGATCGGCAAGGATGCAGGAAAAGAACCTTTATCCTTGCCCTACAACAAGAAATGACCAACGACAAGAAATGCCCTAGAAAAGAAAAGGATCAAGATGAAATTCATCGATAAACTATTCGCTGCGATTGAACGCAACAACTCCCTGCTCTGCGTGGGGATGGACCCAACCGAAAAAATGCTGCCCCCCGGGGCAGATGTCTACGGCAACCTGGTGGCCTGGGCGCAGGACCTGGTTACCTCCACCCAAGACCTGGTGTGTTGCTACAAGCCTAACATCGCCTTTTTCGAGGCTTTTGGTCCCAAAGGCTATCGGGCACTGGCGGATATCATCGCCTGGATGCCCAAAGACATCCCGGTGCTGCTGGATGAGAAACGCGGCGACATTGGCTCCACGGCCGATGCCTACGCCAAAGCTGCCTGGGAAAAGCTGGGTGCCGACGCGGTGACGCTCTCCCCTTACCTGGGCGCGGATTCGATCAAACCCTTCCTGACCAACAGCGAAAAGGCCGTTTTTGTGCTCTGCCAGACCTCCAACCCTTCAGCTAACGAACTGCAAGGGCACGGCAACCCGCCGCTATATGAACTGGTTGCCCAGTTGTCTATGGCCTGGGGCAGCCCCGAGCAGGTTGGCCTGGTGATTGGCGCCACACAGCCCAAGGCCATCAAAAAAGTGCGGGCAATCTGCCCGGATTCCTGGTTTTTGGCACCCGGGGTAGGCGCCCAGGGTGGCAACCTTGAACTGGCGCTTACCAGCGGCTTACGCGGCGACGGTTTGGGGATGATCATCCCGGTTTCACGCTCCGTGCTGCAGGCGGCTGATCCGCGGGCAGCCGCGGCTACCCTGCGCGATGAAATCAATGCCATCCGCCGGCAAGTGGTTGAAGATACCGCAAAGAAAGCAGCCTTGGCTGCCACTGCAACTGAACCCCTCGAAACCCTGGCCTCCCTGCCCGCAATCGAAAAAGCGGCGGTGCAAGTTGAAGAGCAGCCTTACCAGCAGCTCATCCACCGCCTCTTCCAGATCGGCTGCGTCAAGTTTGGCCAATTTACCCTGGCCAGCGGCAAATCCTCCCCGGTCTACCTGGACCTACGCCGCTTAGTTTCCTTCCCGGATGTTCTGGACTTGGCCGTAGAGGCCTACATTGACCAGCTGGTGAAGCTGAAGTACGACACCATTGCCGGCGTGCCCTACGCCGCGCTGCCGATAGCCTCGATCGCCGCCAGTAAGATGCAGCAGCCCATGGTTTACCCGCGCAAGGAAGCCAAAACGCACGGCACCGGTCAGATGGTTGAGGGCGTCTTCGAGCCCGGCCAGGTGGCCGTGATGGTGGAAGATGTGATTACCTCAGGTGGCTCCATCGTGACCGCCGCGGAAACACTCAAAGGGGTTGGACTGCAAGTGACGGATGCAGTGGTATTGGTGGACCGGGAACAGGGAGGCATGGCCAACCTGGCTGAATCTGGCATCAGCGCGCACGCGGTGCTGAAGTTCTCCGAGATTTTGCTGGAGCTCAAGGTGGCCGGGCTGATTGACACCGAAACCTTTACTTTGGTTGCAGATTACCTGAAGGCTGGGTAGACCAGACTAAGAACGGGCAGGGGCGAGTATTGCGTTCCTGCTTTTTTTATTGCCAATTACATTTGGTACTGGAAAGCACACCCATTAGCGGGGCATTTGATAGAATAGAGCATGATGCTTGAACTTGATTTCTTGGGAAAACAAATGAAGAGCCCATTCGTTCTGGCCAGCGGCGTGTTGGGCACCAGCGCTTCGCTGCTGGAACGCTCTGCCAGGGCTGGGGCGGGGGCGGTAACGGCCAAGAGCTGCGGGCCTGAAGCACGCGCGGGGCACGCCAACCCGATTACCATCCCATGGAAAGACGGCTTTGTGAACGCGGTTGGGCTGACCAACCCGGGCGTTTTGGAAGAAATTGGGGTACTCAGGGAAGCCCGGGAGCGGGTGGGTAAGCACGATTGCCTGCTGTTCGCCTCCGTTTTTGCCCCGACAGCTCGGCAGTTTGGCGAAGTAGCCCGCAAAGTTGCAGAGGCAGAACCAGACCTGATAGAAGTCAACATTTCCTGCCCGAATGTGGGCAGCGAATACGGAACGCCTTTTTCGGGCTTTCCGGCCACCGCGGCTGAGGTGGTGCGCTATGTACGCCAGGCCCTGGAAGGGACAGGCGTGCCCATCTCGGTGAAGCTCTCGCCGAATGTGGCCGAGATCCGCAGCATCGCCAAGGCAGTGGTGGAGGCGGGGGCGGATGCCATCACCGCCATCAACACCGTGCCGGGTATGCTGATTGACGCTTACGCAGGCAAGCCGATCTTGAAGAATAAGACCGGGGGCTACTCCGGGCCGCCCATCAAGCCGATTGCCCTGCGCTGCGTTTACGAGATTGCCCAAACTGTCAGTGTGCCGATCATCGCCACGGGCGGCGTGGCCAGCGGGCTGGATGCTGCGGAGTTTATTTTGGCGGGGGCTACCCTGGTGGGTGTTGGGGCTGGGGTGTACCTGGGTGGCGCGGAGATTTTTGGCCGCCTGAACCAGGAATTGCTGGCTTACATGGCGGAAATGAATTATGGGTCGCTGGGCGCATTCCGAGGTAAGGCTTTACCTGGCAGGTCGGATTAAGCTGGCAGACATTGGCGCGACCTTATGGTCATTGCGAAAAGCGCTCGCGACGCGGTAATCTGGGTTTTTGCCCTGGTTGAGGTGGGATAAGGAACGTTCCCGCCCCGATTGAGCATAAAGAATACCTCGGGAGGGAACGCAAAAAGTTTTTCCCTCCCCAATGAAAAGAATGGGTGGGGCGGACCTGGCGGTCCAGCCCACACCCCTACGGCAAAGATTTGTA
>WOZB01000092.1 GCA_011620445.1 Anaerolineaceae bacterium
GCCATGCCGATCAGATGGTACGTGGAGCTGTTGTGCTGCCGAACGGTCTTGGCAAGGATGTCCGGGTACTGGTCTTTGCAAAGGGCGAGAAGGAAAAAGAAGCGCTTGATGCAGGTGCTGACTATGTTGGCGCTGAAGATTTGGTGGCAAAGATTCAGGAAGGCTGGTTTGACTTTGATACCGCGATAGCAACTCCGGATATGATGGGCGTTGTAGGTAAAATCGGTAAACTGCTCGGCCCCCGTGGTTTGATGCCAAACCCCAAAGTTGGCACGGTAACCTTTGAAGTTGCCAGGGCTGTTAAGGAATCGAAAGCCGGCAAGGTTGAGTTCAGGGTTGAAAAAGCGGGAATTGTACATGCACCGGTTGGTAAGGTATCTTTTGAGGCGGAAAAGCTCGAAGGCAACATTCTTGCGATTGTTGAAGCTCTGGTAAAGGCCAAGCCTTCTGCTGCAAAAGGCACATACATTAAGAAAATCTCAGTTTCGTCAACCATGGGTCCTGGTATCAACCTGGACATAGCTGACGTTACGGCACTTATTTAACATATTCAAATCGCCAAAGTCATAGACAGCAGGTGCTACAGCATAAAGACAGCAATCAGGTCTGCCTGCCGAGACTTGGGTATCGTAAGTTTTCTTGCGCTTCCTGGCTTTGGCATGGGGCTTGTCCCCGTAAACCTTAGAAAGGAGGATGACGCTTGAACCGTACAGTTAAGCAAGAACAAGTTGAGTTGATGCATGAGAAGTTGAAGCGTGCAAAGGCAGTTTTTCTGGCCGATTTCCGCGGTATGAACGTGGAAAAAGCAACTACACTCAGGAATGAACTACGTGCGGCTGCTGTTGAATACAAGGTGTTTAAAAACAGCTTGCTGGAACTGGCATCCAAGGAAACTGACTTTGAATGTCTGCAACCACATCTTGCAGGGCCCACCGCTGTTGCCATTTCCTACGACGATCCAGTCTCGGCGGCAAAGGTGCTGTCGAAATTTGCCAAGGTTCCCCAAGGTGCTTTTGTATTAAAAGCCGGGGTTCTGTCCGGCAAGTTGCTTGACGTGGCACAAATTCAGGCACTGGCGGATCTGCCCTCACGTGAGGTGTTGCTTGCCAAGATGCTGGGTTCCATGCAGGCGCCTGCCACGAACTTCGTTGGCCTGCTTGCCGCAATTCCTGGATCATTCGTGCGCGTGCTTGATGCTATTCGCGTGCAAAAAGAAGGTAATTAACCTAACTGATTTAAACGAGTTAACATTTTAAACTAATTCTGGAGGATACTCATGGCTGACATCACTAAAGCAGATGTAGTTGCATTTATTGAAAAAATGACCGTTCTTGACCTTGCTGAACTGGTGAAAGAACTGGAAGAAAAGTTCGGTGTTTCTGCTGCTGCACCTGTGGCAGTTGCAGTTGCCGGTCCAGCCGCTGCTGCTGAGCCTGCTGAAGAGCAGACCGAGTTTGATATTATTCTGAAGAGCTCAGGCGCCAACAAGATCAATGTTATCAAGGTTGTCCGTGCACTGACCAGCCTGGGCCTCAAAGAAGCCAAGGATCTTGTCGACGGTGCCCCAGCACCGGTTAAAACCGGTGTTACCAAGGCTGAAGCTGAAGAAGCCAAGAAGCAGCTGGTTGAAGCGGGTGCTGAAGTCGAAATCAAATAGTTTTTGTATAGATACCTACGGGAAGCCAAGGTCGTCTGGTGCGGCCTTGGCTTGTCCAGTTTGAGCACCCCCACCCTTGAACCGTTGGCTGCTATGGTTTGTTGCTGTTCCAGCCGGTGTGTTTAATTAATTTGTTCTTTCATGCCACTTGTCGAAGGAGAAGGTATGGCCTACTCGATCGCCAACAACCACCTGCTGCGAAAAAACTTTGCTCTTATCAAGCATATCATTGATATCCCTAACCTCATAGATATACAAAAAAACTCGTACCGGCGTTTTCTGCAGTCTGATGTACCGCCCGAGCTACGTAAGTGTATTGGTCTGGAGGCTGTTTTCAGGTCTGTTTTTCCCATTAAGGACTTCAGCGAATCCTCTTCGCTTGAATACGTCTCTTATTCTCTCAGTAAGCCTAAATATGACGTAGAAGAGTGTCATCAGCGCGGGATGACTTTTGCTGCACCAATGAAGGTAAAGGTGCGTCTGATAATCTGGGATTCCGGCAAGGACTCGAACGCTCGTGGTGTCAAGGACATCAAGGAGCAAGAGGTTTACTTCGGAGAGATCCCGTTGATGACCGAGAATGGTACTTTTATCATAAATGGTACCGAGCGGGTTATTGTCAGTCAGTTGCACCGTTCACCGGGTGTCTTTTTTGATCATGACAAGGGCAAGACGCACTCAAGCGGCAAAGTCCTGTATTCAGCCCGTGTGATACCATATCGTGGGTCGTGGCTGGACTTTGAGTTTGACCACAAGGATATTCTGTACGTCAGGATTGATCGCCGTCGCAAGATGCCGGCTACCGTGCTGCTGAAAGCTCTGGGTTATTCTGTTGAGCAGCTGCTTAATTATTATTACCGCAGTGAAGAGATTGTTGTTGAGGCAGCAGAATACTACAAAAAGATAGATATTGAACTGCTGACTATGCAAAAAGCAGCAGTGGATGTTGTTGATAAAAAAGGAGAGGTGGTTGTCAAGGCGAACCGTAAGTTTACCAAGGCATCAATTAAGAAACTCCTTGATAATGGCGTGACCGCAATCCCTACCACGGCTGAGAGTCTTGTTGGCAAATTTGCATCAACAGATATTGTTGATCCTGAAACCGGTGAAGTGATTCTGGAGTGCAATCAGGAGTTGACTGCTGAAAAAATCGATGAATTACGGCACAAAGGGGTCAATTCTTTTAAGCTGTTGTATATTGATGGAAGCCATGTGACCTCCTCTTTCCGCGATACATTGCTTGCGGACAAGATTTCCAGTAACGATGAAGCGCTGATTGAGATTTACCGTCGTCTTCGTCCGGGGGACCCTCCTACCCTAAAATCCTCGTTGGCGCTGTTTGACAACCTTTTTTTCAATCCCGAACGTTACGATCTGTCAGCAGTCGGCCGTCTGAAGCTTAACTTCAAGCTTGGTCTTAAAGTATGGCCTGATTGCACTGTGCTTAACGGTCCTGCCATGCTGACCGCGGCGGATATTCTTAAGCCGACGGAACTTATTCAAGCGATCCTGGCGGCACAAAAGCCCCTTGAAAGCGCTATCAAGGAGCGTCTTTCCGCTGATTTGCTCAAGGCGTTCAAGAAAGTAGATGCGGCACATCCCGTTCCTGAGCGGCTTGTAGAGCAGTTGACTGACGAACTGAATTCTCTCATTGCCGCCCCCGATG
>WOZB01000277.1 GCA_011620445.1 Anaerolineaceae bacterium
TAAAGTAAACGATGGAGCCTAAAAGCGGGTTTATCGCCGTGGAAATTCCCAAGATCAAAGCGATAGGCAGAATCAACACAAAGGCTGCAACCAGCGTAATCACTGGAATGAGTAAAAGGTTGCTGGTTTTCTTTCCAAATCCGGAGCGGATCGCGCTCTCTTTCGGGTACACGGTAACCGCATTCCAGGTGTAATACAGCGATGTGACAAGGAGCCCCAGAATGGTGAAGAGAATACCCGAAAATATCAACAGCCAAAAATTATCGATAGGGATGGTTTGAGCTGCGCCAAGAGGGTTTTCTGTGCTGATGCGTCCAGCCATCAAGCTTGGTGTGCCGAACGGAATTGTTCGCAACCAGGCAGTGAGAGAATATTGCTTAGCAACTTCCAGAAGTGCCTTAACCGATACTTGTACCGATTCGGCAAGATCCGTCGGAATGTTTGGCGGAAGCTGGATCATTTTGATAAGCGGAGTTAAGAACTTCTCAATGGTGAGCCTGGGCCCCAAAAGCAAACCCAAATCCATGAGGATGGGGATAGCAAGTAGGTAGGCATGTGTGGCCATATCCTTGAAACCACTGGCCAAAGCCTTCATCACTGAGGGCCGAATTGGAATAGTATAGTTCTGATTCATAACCATACAATTTTATCACTTTTAGCTCAATTATTCGAATTTTGACGAGGGTAAGCAATGATAAAATGGATGCTATGACGGATAGAATCACGCTGAGTCAGAAAAGATTGTCGGTTGTTATAGCAGTCATTACGCTCGTTTTGGGCATGACCTTTATGCTCCCGGTCACACGTAATTCAGGTGATATTAATCCTTTGATCTACATTGAAAGAATCCTGCCTTTGATTGTAACCATTCTGGCATACCTGGGAACAGTCTGGGTTTTTGCGGAACATCCCGATTCAAAAGACAAAATTCCGCAAAGTCAAATGCTCATCCACCTGATTTTGCCGGCACTCTCAGTGTATATTCTAACGCTTGCTCTAATTCAAATGGAACGTAATGCTACCTGGTGGTGGGTATATTTGGCGGGCATGTTTTTATATGCAGCTGTTGTTCTGGCAGAACATCAGGATCTCTCTTCGAGTCAAGATGGGTCTCCGCTTGCGGGCATTTTGTTGATCGCCCTCTCGCATGCGCTTTTCTTTATTCTGGCTGTAGTGTTTAAACTGGGCTTATTACGTCTCGCCTTCGTTGTTCCGGGTATCTTTTTATCAGCCACGTTTATCAGCTTGCGCATGATCAAGCAGCGTACTGATCAACTGAAACTGGGCTGGATTTTCATTCTTGGCCTGATTGTTACCCAACTGGCAGGCGCTCTTTATTATTTCTTTATAACCCCCGTCCAATACGCCCTTATCCTGACTGCACTGCTCTACAGTCTTATTTCATTCACCTCAGGGTATATCGAAAAAAGAAAAGGCCGCAGCCTCTACTTTGAACCGGTATTAATGCTCTTTATGGTGCTGATAATTTTTATTCTGTCGACACTGCGGTAGAAAGCATTTCCTGCGCCATGATATGGTAGAGCCAGCGCAAATTACGTAGATGGAGCTGCTGGGCCAAACCGCCCAGTGCAACACGTGATTTACCACAATCTTCAACATCTTGGTGTAGCAGGAAGTCCAATCCATTGCGTTTCTTTAAAGCAGTTTTTGCCAATCTTTGGATGGATTTTAAGTAATTCAAATTGGATTTGACAGCGTCATCAATCTCACCCCGCAGGATAACATCGCCATGCCCCTGGATGATATTTTCCAGGCTAATTTCACCAATTCGTTTGGTGGTCTGCAATAGCGTTTCAAAGTCGCCATCCACAATGTAAGGAATCGGCATAAATGCATCCCCTGCAAATAATATCCTATCCTCCTCAAGGAGAACAGAAATTCCATCAGCCGAGTGACCGGGAGTCAAGATGATGGAAAGTTGTTTTTTACCGACCTTGATGGTGAGCGAGCCTTCCGAAAAAGTAATGCTGGGAGGTTGAATGCAAACATCTCGAAAGAGGGGATTATCTTTTCCTGTTTCTGCCAGTGCGGATTCACTTTGCTCCAACATTAACCGCCGGCAAAGGCTGTGCCCAATCACTGTTGCTTTTGGAAAAAGGCAATTGCCCCAACAATGATCCGCATGATGATGCGTATTAATGATGTAACGAACTGGGATAAGCAGTTCACTCTCTAGATAATTTCGGATTAGTGCGGTCTCTTGGGGCATTAAAGTATCGATGAGTACTGCCCATTGGGGTCCAACAATAGCGCCCGCAGTCACCTGGGCATAGATATCGCTTTGGAACCAATATACGTTTTCCGAAATCCTTTCCCTATGCATCAGACACCTTCCGTCGAGAGTGCCGAAAGAATAGCATAGTTAAAAGTAAAAGTCAAAATTTAATGTTTCTTACGAAAATACCAGATTCCGACAATAAGAATGCAGCTTAAGCCGAGGATTCCAAGACCGATCAGGATTGCCTGTAGATCGACTGCGTTTTTACTTGTACCTTTTTCGAGCACCCTCGGGGTTGTGATTATGGTAGGGAAAATGGTAATTGATGGGCTGGGTGTCCATGAGGGCATGGAGGTGCTGGTCATGGTCGGCGTTTCAGTCGCGGCTGCGCTTGGCTGCGGGGTTCCCGGAGTGTAGAGGGGCGAATTCCTGGTTGCAGCTTCAAGTGTCATGGCGTTCATGGTCCTAATTGCTGCAGCTGTATTGGCATAACTGGAAGTTGCGGTGACAAAGCCTGTTGTTTGAAAGATGGTGCGCGTAGGCGTATGTGTCGGTGTTCTAGTAGTCGATTGTGATGTTCCAAAAGAGGCTGTCGGTGGGGTGCCGCTTTCAATCGGATATGCTGAACTTTGGAGTTCCGTACTTGTGACCTGATCGTTAGGGTAAGCAGAACTAATTTGTTGGAAAAGACCAGGTTCTTTTACCTGAACCAAGGCTGCCCGAACTTCGCTGGGAATGAAAACCAGCAACACGAGTAAGGCCAGGATTAATACCACAGCTAATTTCCGCATGATAAATTCTTTGGAGATTATACCAAGAGCTTGAATTTGGCCGTGCTACAATTAATTATATGGAGCCGACCTAGAGTGAAAAGACTATTAAAACGGTTTGACTATTTTCTAATATTGTCCATCTCTTTTGCGTATTTTCTTGGCCTTATCCAGGCCAGGAGTCTGGGGCGAACAATTTCCCCATTAATGATTTTCTCAGGTTTATTTTTTATGCTTGGCTTTTACATGGTGATCAGCATTGCCAGCCCAGAAAGCCGATTTGCGGTGACCGAATTTAGGGTGAACAGGGGTC
>WOZB01000013.1 GCA_011620445.1 Anaerolineaceae bacterium
GCTCCTAAACTGATCGAAATCAGCCAGGCGCATATTGATGCGTGTACCATGCTTACCCATTCCGGGCTCAGATTTATCGAAATGTTGGCAGAAAAAGGGGGCAAAGTCGTCGTGCCAACCACCACCAACCCATTGCCAATCGACTTGGAGAATTACCAGAACCAGAAGCTCCCTAAGGATTATGTTGATATGGCCTTAAGCAGCTACCAGGCTTACCTGAGGCTGGGCGTGAAGACCACCTGGACCTGTGCCCCTTATCAGGAAATTGAGCCTCCAAAGGTGGGCGAGCAGGTGGCCTGGGGTGAATCAAATGCCATTGTCTATGTCAATTCTGTCTTTGGTGCGCGCACGGAACGCTACCCGGATTACATGGATGTCTGCGCCGCGCTTACGGGCAGAGTGCCAGCCAGTGGCCTGCACCTCACGCAGAATCGGCGGGGGCAGGTGCTGTTCAATGTATGTGGTATCGACACGGCAGTCCTACGGTCTGACATCTTCTTTGTCGCCCTGGGCTTTCTGGTTGGCCAATTGACTGAAGATAAAATCCCTGTAATCACAGGTGTGCCTGAGGCTACTCCTGATCAACTGAAAAATCTCGGTGCTGCAGCGGCCTCTTCAGGTGCGGTAGGTTTGTTCCATATGGTGGGCATTACCCCGGAAGCCAAAGCGCTGGCAGAGGCCTTCCAGGGCGGGCAACCCGAAACCCAATACCTGATCTCCCAAAAGGAGATTGACCGGGCCCTGCAGGCGCTGAATCAAACAGCGGAAGACGCCGGAACGCTCGACATTGTTGTTTTCGGCTGCCCACATTTTTCACTGCAGGAATTTGAGCAGCTCAACCGCTTGCTGGCAGGATTACCTGCGAGGGCAAAATTTACCACTCGGTTCTTTATTGAAATCAGTCCAGGGTTCTACCAGCAACTTAAGGCTGAAGGAGCGCTGTCGCGTTTCCAGGAAGCTGGTGGTGAATTTCTTGTGGGTTCCTGTCTCTTCCACACTCCCGTTTTGACCGAACCAAGCCTGAAGATTATGACCAATTCGGGTAAATTTGCCTATTACGGTCCGGGCGAACTGAACGCGCAGGTCTCATTTGGCAGTCTGGAAGCTTGCTTCCACTCAGCTGTAGCTGGCAAGGTGATCCAATGACCACAATTTACGGGCTTCCGCTCATCCCTGGCATAGCGGAAGGCGCAGTGTTAGCCTCCATTCACCCCCTAAGTTTTTGGGGTGGGGTGGACCCAGAAACCGGCATTGTGATTGACCAACGGCACGAACTTTGCGGCCAGTCGACAGCTGGTAAAATCTTGGCCTTTCCCGGCAGTAAAGGTTCAAGCACTGGCAGTGAGGTTTTGCTCGAGACCGTCCTGAACAAAGTTGCCCCGGCAGGCATGCTGGTTTCCCGGCAGGAGATGATCCTCACACTGGGAGCCCTCCTGGCTGAATATCTCTACCAGGTGCACCTACCGATCATAAAAATCAGCGATGATGAGTTAAAGCAGCTTCTTAAGGCTGTGTGTATCCGCATCAATGAGGATGGAAAAATCGAAGTTTTGGAAACCAGGAAAAACATGTCCCTGAAGAAGGAACAATCAATAAATAAAAGGAGCAGAAAATGGCAAACAAATTGAATGGTGTCTACATCCCGGTATTTACTTCTTATGACAAAGATGACAAGGTGAATGAAGAAGCGCTGCGTTTTCACTGCCGTTATCTTTTGGATGAGTGCAAGGTGCAGGGATTAATCCCCTGTGGGTCCACTGGTGGTTTCGCTTTCATGCACGATGATGAACGTGAATTTGTCATCAAGACTGTGCTCGAAGAAGCCAAGGGCAAGGGCGAGGTCTTTGCAGGTACGGCTTCTTGTGCCACCCGGGATGTCATTCGCTATTCCAAGGATGCCGTGAGTTGGGGCGCTGATGGCGTCATGATCGTGCCGCCGTATTATGGCAGTTTCTCGCAGGAAGAACTCTTCCAGCACTACAGGGCTATAGCCGAAGGCGTACCGGAAGCCAAAATCATTCTTTACAACAACCCATTCTCCTCCCATTCCGACATTCTGCCCGAAACCGTCGAGCGCCTGGCAGCCTTTGATAATATCATCGCCATTAAAGAAACCACAGGCATCATGCAGCGGGTCAAAGATATTCAGTATCGCGTGGGCAATAAGATTGAAGTGGTTTGCGGCTGTGACACACTGCCCTTCGAGTTCTTCCTCTGCGGTGTCACCGCCTGGATCTCGGGCCCCGGCAACTTGTTGCCCAAGCAGGCTGAAAAACTTTACCAACTGGCTGTCGTCCAGAAGGATTTGGCCGCTGCAGACTCGTACTTCAAGGATGTGCGCCCGGCTTTCGAGATCATCGAAAATGGCCCTTACGTGGCCATGGTGATTGCCGGTTTGGGCTGGCGCGGCCATCCGGTGGGTTCACCCCGTCGGCCGATTTTGCCGCTCACTGAAGAATACGCGGTACCGCTCAAAAAAGAATTGAAACGCCTGGGTTACAAGGTTGACTAAAGCAATAGCCGCCCCAGGCAGTTAAGCAACCATACCTGGGAATATGGACGAAATGAGGAAATTGATTCTATGAATCCAGATGTCGTAATCGTTGGTGGCGGTATTATGGGCACAGCCAGCGCCTACTATTTGGCGAAAGCTGGCGTGAAAGTCCACCTGATCGAAAAAGGACCCATGGGGGGTGGTGGAGCCTCCAAGAGCGGGCAGATGGCCGTGGTTACCTGGGAAGGCCCGCAGATCCATATCGATCTTGCTCTCGCCAGCCGTAAAGAATATCTTAAACTACAGGAAGAACTGCCAATTGACATCGAGCTGCGTAAGCTCGGCGGACTTCTGGTCTTTCTGACCCCGGAAGACATGGAGTCTTTCAAGCCTGAGTATGAAAACTTGGCACGCTGGGGCTCAAAAGGCCAGTTCGTGACCGCCGAGGAACTGCGTAAAGAAGAACCGCACTTCGCCCCAAATCTGGGCGGCGGCATTTTCTACGAAAATGACCTGGGGGTTTACCCGATGCACGTGACCGAGGGTTTTACAGCCGGCTTGCAAGCGATGGGCGGCACCACAGAATTCTTCACAGAAGTCACTGGTTTTGAATTCGACCAGAAGAGCGGCCAAGTGAGTGGTGTTAAGACTGATAAAGGCCGCATTGCTGCCGGCAACGTTATCATCGCGGCGGGGGCGTGGTCTGGTATCGTTGGCAATTTGGCCGGTCTGAGTATTCCCATTGTGCCCCGCAAGGGCACACTGGTCATCACTGAGCCAGTCCCCACCGGACTGATCAATCACGAATTAATCAACG
>WOZB01000159.1 GCA_011620445.1 Anaerolineaceae bacterium
GACCGTATTTGAAGGAAATGGAAAACCGTATTTATTTAGAAATAGGGCCTATAAAAGATCTGATACCGCTTCTGTAGAAGTTGATAGTACCGAATTTACCCGATTAATTTTGGAAGGTCGCAATCAGAGTTTTGAAACTTTACCATCAAGGCGGAAAGATCTTAGCTTTGAAATCCTGGAACAAAAATTGGTAGATGAATTGCAGATTGAGGGCTTAAGCAAGGACATTCTAAAAACCCTAAATCTCTTTTCAGATAAAGCTGGTTACAATAATGCGGCTGAATTATTAGCGGATCATAATTCATTTCCTGGAATTGACATCGTCCGATTCGGAAATAATATTGACCAAATTTTAGATCGTGAGTTGATTGAAAAAACATCAATTATTCAGCAGTTTGAATCTGGCGTAAAAATGTTTGACAAATACTATTCGGTTGAAACAATCGACGGCGTAAAGAGAAAAAAACAGTTTTCCATACCAGAAAAAGCATTTCGTGAAGCCCTTGCCAATGCCTTAGTGCATCGCACTTGGGATGTTAATTCCAAGGTGTTAATTTCAATGCATCGTGATCAGATTGAAATCGCATCTCCAGGCGGTTTACCTTTTGGTCTTTCCAAGGAAGAATATTTGTCAGGGCAGATTTCCATACTTAGAAATCCAATTATTGGTAATGTTTTCTTTAGATTGAAGTATATTGAAATGTTTGGAACTGGTATCAGAAGAATTAAATATGCTTATGCCAAAAATATCATAAAACCTGAATTCATAATATTTGAAAATTCGATTAAATTGATTCTGCCTATGATCCAAGAAGACATGGAGCTTCTTTCAAAGGACGAGCAAATGGTATTTGAGGAGCTGTCTGATGGATATTCCAAATACAGGACTGAAATTGAAGAAAAAACAGGATTGAATAAAGACAAACTCATTCGAATGCTCAATCAAATGATTGACAAAAATATAATCGAAAAAAGCGGTAAGGGGCGAGGAACTAAGTATTATAGGATTTGATTGCGTTGCACAATGCAACGCAAAATGCAACGATAACGTTATCGTTGCATTTATTTGATTAACTGAGCGGTTTTGTTCCTTATTCCCACTCGATGGTGGCTGGGGGTTTGCTGCTGATATCATACACCACACGGTTGACGCCGGGCACCTCGTTGACGATGCGGTTAGAGACCTTTGCCAAGAGCTCGTAAGGCAAGCGCGCCCAATCCGCGGTCATGAAATCGCTGGTGGTCACTGCCCGCAAGGCAATGGTTTCGGCGTAGGTGCGCTTATCGCCCATCACCCCCACAGAACGCACTGGCAAAAGCGCCGCGAAAGCCTGCGAGCTGCCGCTGAGGTTGCCCTGCCCGTCATCGATCAACTGCAGCAAACCGGCTTTTTCCAGCTCGCTGGTGAAGATGGCATCCGCTTGCTGCAAGGTGAGAACACGTTTTTGTGTCACTTCCCCAACAATGCGTACCGCCAGGCCTGGCCCAGGGAAAGGCTGCCGCCACACCAATTCATGCGGCAAACCCAAGGCTTCTCCCACCGCGCGAACTTCATCTTTAAATAGCCAGCGCAAAGGTTCCACCAGCTTGAACTGCATGTCTTTGGGTAAGCCGCCCACGTTGTGGTGACTTTTAATGCGCTGGGCCTGGCTGGCGCCGTGCCCCTGGCTTTCCACCACATCCGGGTAGATAGTGCCCTGGCAGAGAAAATCCACCTTACCAAACTGCCTGGCGGCGGCTTCAAACTCGCGGATGAAGGTCTCGCCAACGATCTTGCGTTTAGTTTCAGGGTCGGTTTCACCTTCCAGGTTGCCCAAAAAGCGCGCCCGTGCGTCGATCAGGCGGAAGCTTTCACCGAAGAGCGGGCGAAAGGCGGCTTCCACCCCTTCCCGTTCATGCAGGCGCAGCAAGCCTGTATCCACAAAAAAGCCCTTAACCTGCTTGCCGACGGCACGCAGCGCCAAAGCGGTGGCCACGCTGGAATCCACCCCGCCGCTGACCGCGGAGAGCACGATGCCATCACCTACCTGCTGGCGGATGGCCGCCACGGATTCCTCAATAATTGACTCAGCTGTCCAATCTGCCTTGACCCCGCAGATCTCCAGCACGAAACTCCTCAGGATCTCAGTCCCCCGCCGGGTGTGCAGCACTTCGGGGTGAAATTGCAGCCCAAAGCGCTTTTGCGCCTTATCAGCCATGGCCGCGATGGGGCAACTGGGGGATGATGCAATTGTATGCCAGCCTTCAGGCAGCTTGGTTACCTGGTCGCCATGGGACATCCACACCGTCCACTGCCTTTTTTCCAGAAGTGGATTCTCTTCGCTCACCATTACTTCAGCCAAACCGTACTCGCGCTTGCTGACGGGGTTTACCTGCCCGCCCAACTGGTGCGCCAAAGCCTGCATGCCGTAACAAATCCCCAGGATGGGCAAGCGGCTTGATAACACGACTTCTGGAATAATGGGCGAGCCAGGGTCATAGATGGAATTGGGCCCTCCCGAAAGAATGAAGCCTTTTATTTCACTGCCGCTGAAAGTCTCTGCCGGGGCATCCCAGGGGATTAGCTCACAAAATACCTGCATTTCACGCACCCGCCTGGCAATCAGCTGGGCATATTGGGAACCAAAATCAATGATGATGATCTTCTCGTGCATGGTTTTTACCTTTGCCTTAAATGCAGGGGTTGGGAAAACTTGAGAGGATGTTACCCCGCCTGATTTTCGAATTCATCCGTAAACTCAATGCTGTTTTCGTCCAGACGGCTGATCGAAACCAGGCTGTGGATGGGAAGCCCGAGCGGCTGCAGCAGTTCCCTGCCGCCTTCAAAAGTCTTTTCAATCAGGGTGCCGATGCCAAGCACTTGCGCTCCGGCAACATCGGCCAGGCGCACCAGGCCGGCGATGGTAGCCCCCGAGGCCAAAAAGTCATCAATAATCAACACCCGATCGCCTTTTTCAAGGTACTCTGGCGAGACAATCAGTTCCACGTTATTCCCCTTGGTATGGGAAGGCGCAACTGTAATGAAGACTGTTGGAGGCATGGTCACTGGTTTGGTTTTTCTTGCATAAACTACTGGCAGGTTCAGGTATTTTCCGGTCATGAGCGCTGGGGCAATACCGGAAATTTCGGCGGTCAGAATTTTATTGACCGGCAGATTCTTGAATAGCCTGGCAAACTCTGCTCCGCAGGCATCCATCAAGCTGGGGTCTACCTGGTGGTTGATAAAGCGATCCACTTTCAGGATGCCATTGCCCAAGTACTTGCCATCCCTACGGA
>WOZB01000209.1 GCA_011620445.1 Anaerolineaceae bacterium
CCCCATGTCAAAGACCCCGACGGTCGTTTTGAGCGAAGATGCGGTCAAACGATCAAAAGAGTTGTTTTTTAGGTATTTTGACGCAAAAGAGTAGGTAGCAAGTAAAAATTCTGGTACCTTGAACCAAACATGTCTGCGAGGTGACAGATGAAACAATCGATCGTCCCATTGCACTGGTGGTCAAAGAGTATGATGAAGCGCTGGATTTTTACATCCAAAACTTCATTTCACAATGATTCGGGATACCTATCAGCCGGAACAGGACAAGCGCTGGGTGGTGGTCGCGCCGCCCGAATCTTCCGGGACCACCCTGCTCCTCGCCAGAGCATCCAAACCGGAGCAGGAACCATTTGTCGGCGATCAGACCGGTGGACGGGTATTCCTGTTCCTCAACACGGATGATTTTTGGAGTGACTACAATGAAATGGTCTCGAAGGGGATCAAGTTCATCCGGCCTCCAAAGGAAGAAGCGTATGGACTTGTGGCTGTATTTGAGGGTCTGTATGGCAACCTTTGGGATCTGCTGTAGTTGAATGGCGATCATCCGCATGCCAGACAGGAATAATTACCTGTGCATTTGCTCGTTTAATTCAGACAATCCAATCTTAATTGAAATTAAATATAGATTACCCAACACCAGCCAGTCAAAGTCGCATACGGGCTCGTTTGGCGTTTGTCAAAATCAGTAGCTCTAAATTGCTGTTTTTTGGTATAGTAAGAACAGACGATTTTCATATCGTTAACTGGAGGATTAAAATGAAAGGTTTTGTAAAGAATATCGAAGAAATTGCCATTAAGAATAATGATTTTCGCCAGGTACTTTACACTGCCAAAAACTGCCAGCTCGTGATCATGTCCTTGAAACCGAATGAAGAGATCGGTATGGAAGTGCATCATCTTGACCAGTTCTTCCGTGTGGAAGAAGGCACAGGCGAAGCCATTCTTGATGGGGTTCGCCATACCATCAGCGCGGGGTTTGCTGTAATCGTTCCAGCCGGGACAAATCACAATATCGTTAATACCGGCAACACTTCCATGAAGCTCTATACACTTTACGCGCCTCCGAATCACCGCGACGGCGTTATCCATCACACCCGTTCTGAAGCCGAAGCAGACAGCGAAGCGTTTGACGGCAAGACAACGGAATAGTTGGCTGGCACAAAGACCTCGCTGCCAAATCGATTTACTTCACTTTCGTGAAATTGGGTGGGGTTTTACATATGGTTGCAATTCAAAAGGGTGATTTTTGGATTGGATTCGCATTTAATCATCAACGAAAGATCGGAGATTGACAATTGGTAGGCTGAATGGATAAGTGGCTGTCGTTACCGGAGGCTCACGCGGTTTGGGCTGAACATTACCCTGGAATTTATCAAGGCAGGCGCCATGGTGGTGATCGCCCCCCGTTCACAGAAGTCAGTGGAGGAAGCGGTCAGATTGATCCACGCTGAAGGCGGGTAGGTGAGCGGGCTGGCGGGGGATGTCTCAAACCAGGAACAGGTTCAAGCGTTGGCTGATCATGCCATTCCCCGCTTTGGTAAACTGGATATCAGGGTCAACAACCCGCGCCGGATAAGAATATTCGAATCAAAACAATCCCAACTTTTAGAGGAAAATCTTAGCCTTTGTTAGCCTTTGTGACTGTATTGATTCCGAACCTGTTTAGCCTTAGAATATGGATGTCACGCGTTGTGTTAAGAAGAGCAGTTTTTGTATAAGAAGAGGGAGGTCACCCGTGACATATTCTCCACAGCAACCCGTACCACAGCCACAGACCGGGACGAAAAATTTTTGGATCATCATGTTGATCACTGTACTGGTGGTTGGGGCAGCAAGTGCCTATTTTGTGATCCATCCCCCTGAACTGGGTGGAAAAAACACAGTGGTCTTTGAACCCGCAATCTCCAATGCTTCGGCGGTATCCCAAACCGATTTGGAGGAGGATGCCCGAATCCTGGGTGAACGTTGGCTTGACTTGGGGTATCACGTATCATTCACCGTCACAGATGAGATGACGATCATCGGCAAGCTGCCTGCCAAAGTTGATGCAGAGACCATTAATCAGACAAAGCGAACCGGCCTCGTGGAATTCGTCGATTTTGGACAAACCAGCATTCCAGTTGGATCGACCGTGAACACTGACTTCGGCACAGGTTCTGTATCCTCCACCAGCGAAACAACCTATCATACGATCATGACAAACAGTTCGATGCAATCGATTTCTGTTGAAGTCAACCAAAGCGGAGGGTATCAAATCGCATTTACTCTCACTGATGAGGGAAAACAAATCTTATCTGATTTCACATCGCAAAATACCGGCAATTATCTGGGAATCGTGCTGGATAAGTCGGTGATCTCGTGTCCGGTAATCAACTCGCCAATCACAAACGGTAAAGGGATCATCAGCGGGAGTTTTACTCAAGCAGCGGCTCTAAATCTGGCAGCAATTTTGAAAACCCAACCATTGCCCGTTCCGCTCAAATGAATGAACGTTCGTAAACATATAGAAAGGGGTGTAATATGCAACAAATACTCTCTATCGCCGGATTAATATTGACAATCCTTGTTGCCTACGGCTGTGACCGCTGGGTTGCCTGGCTGCGAAAACTGATGGCGAACACTTTTGATATGACTGCTTACCTCTGGCAAACCAGCCTCGTCAATCTGCTACTGGCTGTCCCCCTCGTGTTGCTGACGATTCATGTGTTCAACCAGGGCAAACAAAGCAAATGGGTTTCGGTAGTCTTTCTGGTGGTTGGATTGCTGATCACCTTCGCAGCCGCCTTCGGAATTTCCTTTGCTCCCAATTATTTGTCCTCCGGGTTGATTGAGTTTTTGCTCCCCACTTCTCGTGTGGTTTTCGCCGGAGCATTTATCGCTTTGATTGGTTTGGCAAGTCTGGCTCTGCCAGGCAAAATGAAATCAGCATAAACCATTTTTTAATCAAAAAGGTCGATGATGAATGAGAAAATGCAGTTCATAACAATCTTGAGAATGAATTCGCCCAGTGGGAAGAATTACTGGCTTCTCTGGATGAAGCACAGATCTCAGCACCCAACCTGGTCGAAAAGCTTTCGCTAAAAGATATCCTTGCTCATCTGACGGTGTGGCAGAAAATTTCCGTCGAAAGGCTGGAAGCCGCTCGATACGAAAGAAAATCCGAGTATCCAAAATGGCATGGCGAAGCTGACCCTGAAACCGATGAAGAATTGGCGGCCATCAACGCCTGGATTTACGAAGCGCGCCATGAACAGCCCTGG
>WOZB01000102.1:0-2019 GCA_011620445.1 Anaerolineaceae bacterium
CGGGTGGTTTCTTGTTTCGCTCGTTTCACGAGCTCAACTGCCTAAAGGCGTAATCGTAATAGCCCACGCTTGTGGGCTATTTTTTTACGAGTACGGAGTGTAATAGGACGTTGAGATCAACCTTGCGCCGAAAGCAATAGGCAGCAAAATCATTGGCTGGCATTTCCAGCATGATAAACTTTGGGCCGAACTTAATTAGTTTTTATTACTGGCACAGGGGCAGGGGAATTCTCCGCATCCAGTAAATTCTGGATGGCACCCGTAATGCGGCTTGCGGTTTCAACATTGTTCATTGTGTAAAGATGCACGCCGCGCACATCATGGTCAATCAGGTCCACAATTTGCTCGGTGGCATAGTGCAAGCCTGCATCCTTGAGTGCTTCCGGATTATTGGCATAGCGGCTGAAGAATCGTGCCATTTTATGCGGTACGCTGGCCCCGCTGAGGGCGACAGTTCTTTCAATCTGGCGGGTATTGGTGATGGGCATAATACCAGCCGTGATCGGCACGGTAATGCCCGCTTTGGCAGTCTTATCCAGAAAACGGTAAAAAACGTCGTTATCAAAGAAAAGTTGGCTCACCAAATGGGTGACCCCGTTCGCAAGCTTGATCTTCAGGTTTTCAATGTCCTGGTCCAACGACTCGCATTGGCTGTGGCATTCCGGGTAGCAAGCGCCGAGCAAGTTGAAGCTGCTGTCGCGTTCCTTGATGAAAGCCGCCAAATCGCTCGCGTGCAAAAAGACCTCTTTGGCAGGCACATCCTGCATGTAGTCGCCGCGAAGAACCATGATATTCTGGATTTTGTTCTGCTTGAACTTTTCAAGGGCAGATTCAACATCCGCTTTTTCTGAGTACAGGCAGGTGAGGTGAGCTACCGGTTCAATATGGTAAGTTTCCAAAATAAGCGAAGCAATCTCAACCGTCAGGTCCTGTTGGGCCTTGGTACCGCCCTGGCCGTAGGTAACAGAAATAAAATCCACTGGCAGCCCGCGCAGTTTAAGCAGGGTGTTATAAATTGTGGTGTAGGGGCTTTCCTTTTTGGGTGGAAAAATTTCAAGCGAGTAGACAAACTTTTTGTGCTGAAAGAGTTTTGAGATATCCATGCCGGAATTTTATCTTATTATCAAGGATACAAGGCCTCTGGATCTTGCCACATGCAAAAAGATATTCCCGAAACGACCATCCAGACTCTATCTAAAGTAGAATTATCCATCAAACTATGGAAAATGTAATTGTACGCCCCGCAGAAAAGAAAGATATCCCGGCATTGGCCGAAATCCGCGTGCGCTTTTTGCACGACCTACAATATGCCGTGGATGACGAGGCTTGTTTTACGCAGACAGTTCGCTTTTTGGAGGAAGGCTTGGGATGCCTGGTTTTTGGGGCTCTCGCCGAAGATTCTCAACGTGTGTTGGCAGCCGGTTTACTTTTGATGCAGAAGCGTCCATACCATCCCCTTGCGCAAAAAGGTTGGGCTGGGGAGATTATCAACATGTACACCGAACCGGATGCCCGTAAGCAAGGTTTGGGCGGTCAGGTTTTGGATGCCCTCATTTTCAAGGCTCATGAACTTGGCGTGGACAAGTTATTCTTGAATGCATCTGAAGCTGGCTTACATCTCTACCAAAGCCGCGGCTTCGTGGAGGCAAAACCCAGGCATCCGATGATGGTACTTAAGCATTAACGAGCACAATCTCAGCCTCCGCCAAGGTTGGCTGCATCAGAATTTCTGAATTGAGGCTATTACATGAGTACACTCCCTCCCCTGGCAGCCTGGGCTGAACGGCTGCAACTAATCGCCCAAGCCGGGCTTACATACTCCCAAAACCCCTACGACCTGCAACGTTTCAGCCAGATTCAAGCCCTGGCCGCTGAAATGCTGGCCGCGGATTCAACAATCTCACAGCAGAAAATTACGACCTTGTTAGCCGACGAGCGCGGTTACCAAACCCCCAAGGTGGATGTGCGTGCTGTGATTGTGCACGATGGCAAAATGCTCTTTGTCAAGGAGCTGGCTGA
>WOZB01000102.1:2119-15678 GCA_011620445.1 Anaerolineaceae bacterium
TGCGTGCTGTGATTGTGCACGATGGCAAAATGCTCTTTGTCAAGGAGCTGGCTGACGGCGGCTGGACCCTGCCCGGAGGCTGGGTAGATGCCGGTGACCAGCCTGGGTCGGCAGCTGAGCGCGAAGTTTGGGAGGAATCCGGCTACACTGCAAAGGCTACACGGCTGCTGGCCGTCCTGGACCACCGCCTGCATGGCTATCCCCCTTATTTTTTCCACATCTACAAACTTTTCTTCCAGTGTGAAATTACAGGCGGTGTGCCTGCAACCAGTCTTGAAACCGGTGGAATAGCCTGGTTCGGGCCGAAAGAAAATCCTCAGCTTTCGCTGGCACGCACCACACCAGAGATTATTCAACTCATGTTCCAGCAAGTACAGAATCCCCAGGCGCCTGCGCTATTTGATTGAGAAGGCAGCCACGCCAATAAGTTTGTTTATCCAAATTGAAGGCTTGCTTAAAAACGAAGGCAAATTAAGCGTCATTGCCCTGTCTGCTGATACAATTGCCCGTTAGCGCGCCTTCTGGGACTTAAACCTTATGCTCACCAACCACATCGGAGAAATATCCGCCCTCCTCACGGCCATGCTTTGGGTCCTTTCTGGGACAGCTTTCGAACGTGCCGGTAAACGGGTCAGTTCCCAGGCGGTAAACCTCATGCGCTTAATCATGGCCGTGCTGATTATGGGGGTTTACCTCACCATTCGCCGCGGAAGTCCTATTCCTTTTGATGCCAGCCAAAAAAACTGGCTTTGGCTTTCGGTTTCAGGTTTGGTAGGCTTTGTGCTCGGTGACTTCTTCCTTTTTGAATCTTATGTTTTGGTTGGAACACGCCTTGCATTGCTCATCATGAGCTTATCGCCTATTCTGACAGGAATTCTGGGTTATCTCGTTTTCGGCGAAAAGCTTAGCCTCCTCAATATACTTGGTATTGTGCTGGTGATTCTCGGCATCATGTTGGTTGTCCTCACTAAGAACCAGGGCGAGAAAATGAAACTCAACATCCGGCCCAGAGGGCTGGTGTATGCCATTCTTGGCGCGGTGGGTCAATCCATTGGTTTGATCTTCAGTAAATTAGGTATGGGCGACTTTGACCCCTTTGCGTCTACTCAGATTCGCCTGATCGCTGGCACCTTCGGTTGGATAGTGCTCTTCCTTATCTTCGGATGGTTCCCAAGGCTAAAGCGCTTTACGACAGACCGTAAAGCCCTTGGTTTTACTTTCATGGGAGCTTTTTTCGGACCATTCCTCGGGGTCTCGTTCGCCTTGACGGCTATGCAGCACACCAAGGCAGCTGTGGCATCGGCGATCATGTCGATTATGCCCGTCCTTATTTTGCCGGTAAATTGGCTTCTATTTAAGGAAAAGATTGAAAACCGCGCCATCCTGGGGGCAGTCATTACTGTTATAGGGGTTGTTATTCTCTATTTATAGCTGGCAATATCGAACCGAGCGCTTCTTAGCCCAGTTTACCGCCTTGGATCGGAAACTACTCATAGCTTAATCTTCCCCCCCACGGCTTTTCTCAAACACCAGGCCATCTTCACCACCAATGTAGTATGCCTTCCAGAGGTCGACCGGCTTGTACCCAGCCTTCTCATACATCCGGATGGCTACCAAATTGGACTTTCTGGTCGTCAGGCGAATGGTCGGCTTGCCTAAAGCCGCTTCCGCTCTGGCAAGCAAAGCTTTGCCGAAACCTCTGCCTTGATAATCGGGGTGCACTTCAATGGTGGTGATCCAACCCACGCCTTCTTTAACCTCACCCCCCACGAAACCGATGAGGTCTTTCCCTTTGCACAATTTGTAGCGTACTAGGCCTGGAAAACTCAACGCCGCCAGCAGGTCAAGGTACGGCCAGGCATCATCCTTGGAAAAACACAGTTTTTCTAGCGCCCAAACTTGGTTTAGATCATGCCAATTGGCCTTTGTGATCGCAAATCCAGCGGGCAGCTCCGGGTCAACCTGAGCATTCATGCAGCATCCCAACCGGATTCCTCTAGCGTCCAGGCCAGGCCTTCCCATTCTTTCATCAGGGCTTCCAGGTTCTGCTGGGTCGCTTGATATTCCGCTGCCAATTGAGCAACTTCTGCTGAATCTGCGGGCGGCCTGGAGAGTTGGCTCACAAGGCGATCCCTGGCTGCTTCAAGCTGGTGCACCTTGCCTTCCACGGCCACCAGTTTTTTATGCAACTGCTGCTTTTGGTTCCGCGAAAGGGATAATTTTGGCACTGGCTTTATCACGCTGGGTTTTCCTTCTATTTGCGCCTTCTCCTGAACTGCTTGGCGCGAAGCACGCCGTTCCTTGGCTTCCTTAAACTCGGAATAGCTGCCTTTGAATACCTCAAGGTCAGCTTTATCGGGGTTCATCTCCCAGATTTGCGTTGCCAGGGCATCAATCAGGTAGCGGTCATGCGATACCAGGATAATTGTGCCTGGATAGCCTGCCAGCACCCCCTGCAACACTTCCTGGGTTGGCAGGTCAAGGTGATTGGTGGGCTCATCCAATATCAGCAGGTTGGCATCCGAAAGCGCCAGTTTGGCCAGGGCCAGGCGGCCGCGTTCACCCCCTGAAAGGGTCGAAACCGGGTTGAACACCTCATCCCCCTGGAAGCCATACTTGCCCAGATAATTGCGCACCTCGCCCGGCAGCATGCCGGGGGCTACCGTGTTAATTTCCATAACCAGATCATTATCCGGGTTCAAACCTTCATGCGCCTGGGCAAAATAAGCCACCTTGAGTGAGGCGCCAAGGTCAATCGCGCCTGAATAAGGCGGAAGAAGCCCAAGGATGGTTTTGAGGAAGGTTGTTTTGCCTGCCCCATTAGGCCCGATAATAGCCACGCACTCCGTGCGTTCCAAAACCAGGTCAGGAACCTTAAAGAGCGGCCGGCCTTCATCCGCGTAACCTACTTCCAACTCCTGCGTGCGCAAAATAACGTTACCAGAGCGGCCTGCCATATTGAAGCGCAAATGCATCGGCCTGATACTCTTGGTAGGTGGTGTCAGGCGCGATTCCGCCAGCAGCCTCTCCAGCCGCCGCAGCCTACCCTTAGCCTGGGCGTTATTTTGGGTGCCGATATTGCGCTTTATGTAGTCTTCCTGTTTGGCGATGTACTCGTTTTGGGCTTCAAATTCCTGCATCCGCCGCAGATAACGCTCTTCACGCTGGCGCAAATAGGCGGTGTAATTGCCCCGGTAATCTTCAATCGAAGGGGTCATCTCCAGGATGTGTGTAGCCACCTGGTCCAGGAAGTAACGGTCATGGCTGACAATCACCGCCGCGCCATCCCAATCCTTAAGATAAGCTTCAAGCCACTCAACCGCCTGGATGTCCAGATGATTGCTGGGTTCATCCAGCAGCAGCAGGTCTGGGTTTTCAAGCAGCAGGCGCGCCAGACTGGCCCGGGTGCGCTGACCGCCCGAAAGCTGCGAAATGGGGCGCTCATAATCTGTACGCGTAAAACCCAGGCCCGTCAGGGTCTGTTCGATGCGGTTGTGGTAGGTGTAGCCCCCGGCGTGCTCAAATTCTGCTTGAATTCGCCCGTAGCGCTCCAAAAGCTGTGGATCCCAGTCCGGCGCTTGCATGGCTTTTTCCATGGACTGAAGCTCGTCAGATTGGGCTAAAAGCGATTCAAAAGCTGTCAGGCAGCTCGACCAAAGGGTACCCTCCTGGATCTTAATGGCTTCCTGGGGCAGATAACCAATCCGTATGCCTCTGGCGCGGTGCACCGAACCCGTTGTGGGCGAATCTTCCCCTGCCAGGATGCGCAGCAGCGTGGTCTTGCCCACCCCATTCGCCCCAACGATGGCCATACGGGCATGGTAGGGAATGGAAAGGCTAATATCTTCAAAAATGTCGACTGGGTCAAATGACTTGCCCAGTTTGGTTGTGGTCAAAAGCGGCATAAAAAAAGTATACCAGTGAGGGACCTTATCGTGCCGGCTCACTTAACAGGCTCACTTAACTTTTCTACGCGAGATGATAAAATTCGCCTATGAGAATAAAACGCTGGCATGTTTGGCTTGGGGTGCTTATTAGTGCCGCTTTCCTCTATCTCGCCTTTCGCGAGGTAGATTTTGCCCAGGTTTGGCACTATCTTCAAACTGCCAAGTGGGCTTGGGTGCTGCTGGGGTTGGGCATTTACTTTATTGGCGTCTATTTGCGCTCGCTGCGCTGGCAGCGTCTGCTGAACCCGGTCAAACGCCTGCCTATTAAGCGCCTCTTCCCTGTGGTCTGCATCGGATACATGGGCAACAATGTCTATCCTGCCCGCGCAGGCGAAGTGTTGCGCTCGATCCTGCTCAAGCAAAAAGATAACGTCGACATCTCCGCTTCTTTGGCAACCATCGTTGTGGAGCGTCTTTTCGATGCCATCACAATCTTGGGTCTGGTGCTTCTCAACCTTGGCCAGTTTTCACGCCGGGCAGGCCTGGAATGGGTGTCGCGGGTGGCGGTGATTGGCGGTATCGTCTTTGGCTTAATCCTGCTCGTTTTTCTGGCGATGGTCTTCCTTCCCAGGCGGGCAGAAGCCTTCTTTGGCTGGTTTATCGACCACTTACTGCCTGGTAAAGCCCGCCCACCGGCTAAAAACATTATCAACAAATTCATACTGGGGTTGGGTGCTTTAAAATCTCCGCTTGAAGCCCTCAAGGTACTTCTGCTTTCCTGCCTGATTTGGCTGGCCGAAGCCGGCTTGTATTGGGGGGTCATGCGCGCTCTCAACCTCAATCTCTCTTTCATCCAGCTGCTGCTTGTAGAAGGTGTGGTTAACCTGGTTCTGCTCATCCCGGCCGCACCAGGCGGCTTGGGCACCTTCGACGCAGCCTGCAAAGCCATGTTGGAACTTTTCGGCGTCAGCGCCGATTTAGCCCTCGGTTTCGCCCTGCTGCTGCGGGTTGCCCTCTGGGTGCCCATTACCCTTCTGGGCGCCATCCTTTTCTTCCGTGAGGGTTTTTCACTTTCTACAGACCTCAGCGCCCTGCAAAATCAATACAAAGCCCAGGAAGCATCCACTGCCGCTCCTGCAGCCATGAGCTCAGACCACGAAAAGACAAAGGAGTCTTTATGACAGATAATCCCAGGAAAATAGCTGTAATCGGTGCGGGTATCGGCGGCATGAGTGCTGCCTACGATCTCAACAAAGCGGGTCAAGTAGTCACCATTTTCGAGGCCTCTGACCATCCTGGCGGTTTGGCTGAAGGTTTTAAAGAACCCCATTGGGATTGGTCGGTAGAGCGCTTCTACCATCATTGGTTTGCCTCTGATAAACATATGCTGGCCTTGATTGAGGAGCTCGGATGGTCCGATGAGGTCGTTTTCCCCACGCCGATCACGGTCATGTATCACAAGGGCAAGTTTTATCCCTTCGACTCCATCAAAGCCGCATTGCTCTTTCCGGGGCTTGGCTTTGGCATCAACAAGATTCGCTTTGGCCTGGTGGGACTCTACCTGCGCCTGACCAATAATTGGCGTGAACTCGAGAAATATACGACCGAAGAGTGGATGCGCGCCAAAGCCGGCAATCAAGTTTACGAAACCATGTGGGAACCGATGATGATCGGCAAGTTTGGCGAAAAATGGGCTAAAAAGGTCAATATGGCCTGGATGTGGGCGCGCCTGCATTCCCGCACAACCAAACTGGGCACTTTTAAGGGCGGCTTCCAGCGTTTTGCTGATAAATTCGCCGCTGAATTGGCTTCCCAGGGCGTCAATTTACGACTCAACAGCCCGATCGCAAACATCCAAAAAGGAGCCGATGGCCGGCTTCTTATCAGCTTGAAGGATGGCAGCCAGGAGACTTTCGACCAGGTATTGGTGACCCTCTCACCCGGTTTGCTGGCCAAAATGGCACCCGAACTTTCCGAAAACTACTTGCAGGGTTTGCTAAGCCTGCATTCCATGGGTGCAGTCGTAATGACCGTATCTCTCAAGAAAAAGCTTTCCCCTGAAGGTTACTATTGGTATTCCATCCCCAAGAAGGCAGGTTTTCCTTTTTTGGCGTTGGTTGAGCATACCAACTTCCTCAAGCCCGAGTACTTTGGCGGCGATCACATCCTCTATATTGGCGACTACCTTGAGGTGGATCATCCTAATTTCAAGAAAAGTGATGACGAGCTCAAAGCTGAATTTCTACCGTACTTGAAAAAGATTAACCCGGAGTTTGACGATTCCTGGGTGAATAAGGTCTGGGTCAGCAAGACGCCCTATGCGCAGCCCATTCCGCTGTTAAATCACTCCAAAAATATTCCAGCCATCCAAACACCGATTGACGGGCTTTACTTTGCCAGCATGAGCCAGGTATATCCATGGGATCGTGGCACGAATTTTGCAGTGGAAATAGGCAGAAAAGCTGCGCGACTTATGCTTGGCAATTAAGCTTACAAGTCGTGTAGTTAATTGATTCTATTTTCTCTGATTCAGAAATATGAATCACTATCCGCATTCGAAACAGGTTTTCTCCTGAACTCAACTGCTCATTTTGGCATACCACCTATGGAACAAATTAGCTATTTCAGGCCCTCACCCCTATATATGGGGGGGCAGGTGAACTTGCCTTCCTCGCTTTTGGGTGATCAATATTTAAAATAAATTCTTCCTTAAATCTTTGGAACCGGGCGCGATTCTTTAAGGTTTCCCGATTCTTAAAGAATCCGGAAGTTTTAAACTTAAAGGCCACTTTTGCATTGAAGCCGGGCATCCTCGATGTTAGAATTCTGAACACCTAAGCAAGTCCGCAAGTGAAGAGTTTAAGGTTTGCGGGGCAAGGTACTTGGCCCCGTTATTTAATGTTTTTTGTAATCATTTTACGATCGAGGTCAAAGCGATGAAGGCTCCACAAGCTTGGCAGGCAGTCAAGGCACAACTGAAAATGGATCTCTCCAAAGCCCAATATGAAACCTGGGTTAAGCAGGCTGAATTTATATCGTTCGACGAATCGATTGCGCTCATGACCATAGGTGCCCGCAATGCTTTTACCTGCGATTGGTTGAACGACCGCCTCAAGAGTACCGTTGCCAATAAACTGACCGGCCTCATGGCCAGCCCCATTGAAGTCTGTTTCAAGCTTGGCTCACAGGAATCTGCTGCCAGCCTTGAAACCCATGACCCCATCGATGAGCCGCAAGTCTACCCCGAACCTGAACTTACCCCGGCTGAAGCACATGTGAACCCCCGATATCGCTTTGATAACTTCATCGTCGGCTCCTGCAATCGCCTGGCCCAAGCCGCCAGCCTGGCAGTAGCCAACGCGCCCGCCCAGGCCTACAACCCTCTGCTGATTTACAGCGGCGTCGGGCTTGGCAAGACCCACCTATTGCACGCCATCGGCAATGAAGTCGCCAAAACGGGCAAAAAGGTGCTTTACGTAACCGGCGAAGAGTTCACCAACGACATTGTGGATGCCATCCTGCGCAAAAACCAGGCAGCCTTCCGCGACGTCCGCGAAAAATACCGCGAGGTGGATGTGCTGCTGCTGGATGACGTGCAATTTCTCGCCGGCAAGGACCGCACCCAGGAAGAGTTCTTCCACACCTTCAACACGCTGCATAATGAAGGCAAACAAATCATTCTAACCTCCGACCGTCCCCCACGTGAGATGAGCACCCTCGAAGAGCGCATGCGCTCACGTTTCACCTGGGGATTGGTGGTAGATATGCAATCGCCGGATTACGAAACCCGTTTAGCAATCCTGCTTTCCAAGAAAGAGGCAGAAAAACGCAAGATTCCAGCAGATGTACTGGCACTGATTGCAAAACAAGCTAATGCCAACATCCGCGAGTTGGAAGGCGCCTGGAACCGGGTGAATGCCTACGCAGACCTTTCGGGCTGCCCGGTGACTATCGAACTGGCTGAAAATGCCCTTTCAGACTACCTGCCTGCGCGGGAAGAACGTACCCCTTCGGATATCGTTAACGCGGTCTCGCACTTTTTTGGCCTCAACCGCGAAGATCTCACCGGCAAGAGCCGCAGTAGGGATGTTGTCTTACCCCGCCAGGTGGCTATGTACCTTCTGCGTGAAGAAGGCGGAGTTTCCTTGCCGCGTATCGGCCAGGAACTGGGCGGCCGCGATCACACCACTGTGATGTATGCTTGCGATAAAATCGCCGTTCTTATCCAGGAAGACGAAAAAGTGCGCCGCCAGGTCAGCCAACTGCGCGAACAGCTGTACCGTGCGAAGTAAGCTTTCCCTCCAGCAAGAAAAAACGCCGACGCTAAATTTGCGCGCTGCATTTATTTAGGACTGTCGTTTTTGCAGTGCCTTAGGCTTCAAAAACTTCGACGTAAGAATCATCCACCGATTCCAGCTCGCCCCAATTGGTACCCACTTTGGCTTCCACCACGAGTGGCACCGCCAGTTGCAATGCGCCTTCCATGATGCCTTTGGCCAGGTGAATCAGTTTATCCACTTCCGCCTCTGGGCTCTCAAAAATTAGTTCATCATGAACTTGCAGCAGTAATCTGGATTGTAACCCGGCTTTTTTCATGGCTTCCGGCAGGGCGATCATGGCTAGCTTGATGATATCCGCGGCTGTACCCTGGATAGGGGCATTGATGGCCTCACGCTCTTCGCGTTGGCGCATCAAGTAGTTTGTGCCTGCCTTCAGGTTGGGGAAGTAACGCCTTCTGCCCAATTTTGTTTCCACATAACCCACCTGGCTAGCTTCCATCCGGGTGTTGTTTAGCCAAGTCTTAACCTTTGGGAAGAGTTCAAAATATGCTTTTACAAAATTTTCTGCTTCCGCCAGGGTCAGGTCGGTCGAACGCGTGAGTCCATAAGGGCTCATGCCGTAAATCAAGCCAAAGTTAATGGCCTTGGCATGCCTGCGCTGCGCTTTTGTAACTTCATCCTGTTTGATCCCAAGAATGGCAGCGGCAGTAGTGGTGTGGATATCTTCCCCGCGCTGGAACGCACTGCGCATGGCCTCATCACCAGACATATCTGCCATGATGCGCAGCTCCACCTGGGAATAGTCCAGCGCAACCAGCTTAAAGCCTTCAGGCGAAACGAATCCCTGGCGTACGCGCCTGCCCAGATCTGTGCGGGTGGGGATGTTCTGCAGATTAGGGTTCTGGGAAGCAATACGGCCGGTAACTGTGCCGCACTGATTGAAGGAAGTGTGCACCCTGCCGGTCTTGGGGTTCACTTGCAAGGGCAAGGTTTCCACGTAGGTGGATTGCAACTTGGTAAGCTCGCGCCATTCCAGCACATGATCCACTACCGGATGTTTACCGCGCATGTCCTCCAAAATGCCTGCTGCCGTGCTCAGCCTGCCGCTGGCTGTTTTCTTGGAACGATCTGGCGGTTCCAGGTCAAGGTGCTTAAAAAGCACATCCGAGAGCTGGGATGTAGAACCTATATTGAAGCGCTGGCCAGCTTCCTGAAATATTTGCTCTTCAAGCTTGCTGATCAAACCCTTTAGTTCGGCTCCGAATTTAGTAAATAGCGCATCATCCAACAGGATGCCATTTTCTTCCATGGTGGCCAGTACCGGCACTAATTTGAGCTCGATTTCATCGTTCAGTTTTTGAGCGTTGTGTTTTTGTAGCTCTTCCCTTAGCGGCTGCACCAGCCGCCAGGTCATTACTGCGTCCGAAGCCGCATAGGGTGCCACTTTGGAAATGGCTACCTGGTCCATGCTGATCAGGTTTTTGCCTTTCCCAATGAGATCTTCGATGTGGGTCATTTCAATACCCAATCGCACCCAGGCTAAAGCCTTCAAACCCAAATTGCGCGAATCCGGGTTTACCAGCCATTCCGCAATCATGCTGTCAAACCTCAGCGGGCTCACCTTAATCCCATGTTCTTCCAAAACCACTATGTCAAATTTGGCGTTGTGGCCAACTTTGGGAATCTCCTGCTTTTCAAGCACGCCAGCCAGGCCTTTACGCACTTGCTCCAAAGTGAGTTGTTTGCCGTTTCTGTGCCCAACCGGGATGTAATACCCTTTTTCAGCGTTGCCGGCAAGCGATATGCCCACCAGGTCAGCTTGCGTTGGAAGGATGGATGTTGTTTCCGTATCAAAAGCGATTTGTTCCGCCTTTGAGAGCTCCTGTACACAAGCCTTCAGCGCTTCAGGAGTGTCCACAATGACCGTTTCAAAGCCCTGGGGAATACTCTCAACCGCCTCTGGTTTTGCGGAGGCAGTTTCTTCACCAAACAGAGAATTTTGGGTACTGAAGGCAGTTTGGCTAAGGCTGGGGCTGAGCTTCTTGATAAGGGCTTGCAAGCGCTGGATAAGCGTGCGGAACTCGAGCTGCCGGAAGATTTCTTCAACCGCGCCTGGTTCAAAGCGATGCACATCCGCTTGTTTGAGGTCCAGCTTCACGTCCAGATCCGTGCGGATGAGTGCCAGATCCTGACTCATGTAAGCCAGCTCCTTGCCTTCCCGCAAAGCTGTTCCAGCCCGCCCGCTGATTTCGTCAAGGTGCTTATAAATGTTATCGAGAGTCTCGTATTTGGCCAATAGGCTCGTGGCCGTCTTCTCACCAATGCCGCGCACTCCCGGGATGTTATCCGAGGGGTCCCCCACCAGGGCTTTGTAATCCACAACTTGGTCTGGTCGAACCCCCATGCGTTTCATCACGTCTTCCGGGAAGTAATCGTCATTGACTCCGGGTTTCGTCCCGGGCAGCTGCACAACCACGCGGTCATTGACCAGCTGAAAGAGGTCTCGATCGCCAGTGATAATCTTCACACCCAGGTCTGCTTGTTTGACCGCCCACTTGGACAGGCTGCCGATCACGTCATCAGCTTCATAGTTTTCGATCTCAACCCGGGGAATATTGAACGTATCAACCATCTCACGGATGCGGCCTATTTGCGGGCGAAGGTCTTCGGGCATTTTTGCCCGGGTGGCTTTGTATTCCTTGTATAAGTCATGTCTGAAAGTGCGCTTGGGGTCAAATGAAATCGCCATATAGTCCGGTTCTTCCGTCTCGAAAATGCGCAGCAAGATACTCGCAAAGCCGTAGACCCCGGCAGTTGGTTCACCTGAGCTGGTAGCCCAGCGTGTGGAACCTCCTGCAGTAAGCGCAAAATAAGCCCGGTAAGCCAGGGCATGGCCATCAAGCAGGTACAGGATTTTTGGCATATTTCCTCATTTATCTAAAAGATTTGTTTCCAGGAATCCACTGCCTTCTCGAGAGTCTGAACTTCGAGTTTGGAGATACGGAAGGGTTGCGTGGCATCGTTGGATGGGTCAGCTTCCGGCATGGCTGAAAAAAGTGCCAGCAGGTCGTTATCAGTCGAATTTTGCGGCTCCAACTGACGGGCCTTGAGGCCGTCAAGCAAATCTCGTGATTGCTGTTTGGATTGTTTAGTGTTAATTGCCTGCAGGAAGGCCTCTGCCTTTTGGTCCAGATCTTTCAGACGGGTTTCAAATGGAAAAACAAGCAGCGTCAGGCTGCCATCGTTGAGCGCTTGAGAATGCACAAGCGCGGCTTGGCTTGAAAGTTGGACCGCATCCAGTCTGCCCGTAGTTTGTGTAAAGGTCTGAGTTTGGGTAAGCAGAATCAGATGGGCGTAATCGCTTTGGTTCAGGCTTCCAAGCCAAACCGCCGGCTCAGGCTGTGAAAGCAATACAGCCGCGAGTAAACCGTGCCTCGCGCACAGAGCCTGCAATGCTTCGCTTTGTTCAGTCAACATCTTTCAAGTTTAACCGTAGAAAATGCACTATGCAAGCACCGGTATCTTCCAGTTTGAATTTATCACGTAAATGGTGGTATTGACAAAACATTTTTAGATTGTTTACGAATCAAATTCCCCTTGATTCCTTTACAGGTCTTTTATTTGCTTGTAATTAAGGTACAATCTATATACATTTTTAGTGAGGCAAAAAGAGACAAAATCGTTAATCATTAAAACCTAGACCGAAAGGAGAAGCATCCGGTGCCCAGAGTACTAAGGATTGTTTTACTAACTCTTGCTGTTATTCTCTTGCTTTATGGGGTCTACTATGTCCTCGGTCGCCCAGCTCTGCCAATCCCTGCCATTCGTTATAAAGTAAGCCAAGGTAACCAACTGTATGATTTGGTTAAAGCAACCGAATCAGACGAGTTGCGTTTAACTGTTGTTACCGATGGCCAAATTGACGTTGAAGGCGATGGCGACCGCTTGGCAAGCATCCAATACACCCCAAAAACGCTTGGCAATGCCCTGACTTTGGCTGGTAATTTCATAAGCAAAGATCAGCAAGAGTTCCAAACCGACGTCAGCAAACCTCTTCAAAACTTATCGTCATTGCTCTACAACATTCTTCGTTTTAAGCTCACCGTTTTATTAATTCCTGCCTGAGGGTCTTGAGACCTGCAAACTTAACCAAAATAAACTAGAAAGCAAAGGAAGACAAAATGAACAAATTCTTAAAAATCTTATTTTCACTCCTGGCCATCCTTATGATTTCGATTTTTGCAGTCATTCAGGAAGCCAAGGTCGTCACAGCGGCCCCTCCTGCCCAGGAAGGCCCTGTGAATCAACTTTTCGTCGACGTGACCTACGACCCCGCGACCAAAGCCTACAGCATCGGAGGCTTTACACAGGAACAACTGGCGATGGTCGGTGTCACCCTGCCGGACCAGGTTCTTGCCTTGTTGGGTAGCTTTTCACAGGTTACCCTCAAACTGACTGGGCAGACTCTGGAGGTTCTGGCTGATGAAGCCAAATTGGCCACCATGGAATGGGATAAAGATTCCCGCTCATGGCTCTATGGCATGATCGATAATTTCACCCAAATGTCCCCGCTCGATCAGCAACGTGCTGAACTCTGGTTAGACAAAGCTGACATCCAACTGGTCGTCCGGCAAAGCACTGAAATCAGCAAACCCCTGGTTATTGACCTGAATACCATTGTCAATGTGGATATTGATAAATCTGGTAGAGTGAAAGTGGAAGGTTTTGACACTGGCAGTGCACTGCCTGCTTCGGTTACCGGTCTCTTGGATACTGCCAAGGTCAAGGATTTGACCCTGTGCTGGAGCAAGGGCGTACTCAAGAACAAAGTAAATGGTGCTGACATCCCATCCGTCACCGTCTTCCAAGAAGGTGTCTCAGTTGTGGATAAGGCTTTCGGCCTTAATCTCGGCGACATCGGCCAGGTCTTCCAATCTCAGTTAGGTGCCAGCGTGGCCTATGGCGGTGGAATGCACACCGACAACCAGTGCGGCGAGTAAATTTAGATTTTTCGATAAAACAGAGCGCCTATTTTGCGCTCTGTTTTCTTTAACCAGAGGCAATATATTTCCGCCATTCTCTCTCCCGTCCCGTCATGGACATATAAACCCATCTTCCTTAACAGACCATAACTTAGGTCAGACCCGGGATTCTGCTGGCCATTAATTCTGCCTTCTTTGCTGGTCTGGGTGCTGTCAGGCTCATTATCTTCTTGATAAAATACACCTACCGCGTGGGAAGGACCGGAATTGAATGATCAAAGAATTTGATGGCAGCTTGCAAGCCTGTCAAGATATTTTACTGATAGACAAAGAGGTTTTTGATGAAATTAAGGTAGATGCCCCCGCCCTTCAAGTAATGCTCGCTCGCGGGGGTACCTCTCGTGTCTTGA
>WOZB01000007.1 GCA_011620445.1 Anaerolineaceae bacterium
TGCCGCAGGTATTCGGCAGCCTCGTTTGCCCAGGCAGTGCAGACCATCAGGCTGGTCGAGTGGATGATGCCCGCTTCCAGCACCTGAATAATGCCCTGGTTGATGGCGTGGCACATACCGAAGTCATCAGCATTCAGGATTAACAGTTGCTGATTTTCCGAATAGCCCAAGAGGCGGTTGGTCAGTCCTGGTTGCATGCTCCCCGATTTCAGAGGTGATAGTCGACGGTGGAGAGATCCCAGGGTTCGTATATCTTGGGAACATCGTTGATTAATCGCTTGGTATAGGCTTCCTTCGGGTTGAGGATAACTTCATCCGCGCTGCCAGATTCAACGATCTTGCCGTGCTCCATGATATAGACTTCGTCTGAAATGAAGTAAGCCAAACCAATATCGTGGGTGATAAAGATCAGGGTCATGTTGATTTCATCGCGCAGCTTAAGCAGCATTTCCAGGATAGATGCGCGGCTGCAGGCATCGATCATCGAAGTTGGCTCATCCGCCAGCAAGATTTTCGGCTTCAGCAAAAACACGCGCGCAATCATTAAACGCTGCATTTGACCGCCAGAAAGCTCAAACGGGTACTTATTGGTAAGCTCAGCAAACTTGAGATTGACAAAACGGCAAGCTTCTTCCATCATGGCAATCTTTTCTTCTTTGGGCACCTTACGTCCACCCCTGAGATGGATGCAATCCAACAGCACGTCATCGATTTTTGTGAAAATGTTGTAAGACGAGTAAGGGTCCTGAAAAATCGCTTGAATCGATTTCCAGTATTCCTTGCGCTTTTTGGACGTGCTGATATCCAATGGTTTCCCACGGAAGTAGATTTGACCTGAGGTCACATTGGTCAGCCCCAGCAGCATTTTGGCCAGGGTGGTTTTACCGCTGCCAGACTCACCCACAATTGAGATTACCTGGCCGGCATTGAAGCAAAAGTTAATGTTATCGACTGCCACCGTGCGGGATTTTCCAAAGGCATAGATTTTGGTGAGATTAGTTCCACTTAGACAGGTTTCACAGGTTTCATCAGCCATTGTTATACGCCTTTCTTAACACATCCTCGCCGAATATACAACGGTAGGCGCGGTCACCTTCCGCTGGACGCATCGAGATTTCGTGTGTCTTGCATTCCTCTACGACATATTTACAGCGCTCAGCAAATTGACAGCCCTGAGGGGGATGTTTAAGATTGGGGGGCACGCCTGGAATTGAGGAAAGTTTGGAATTGCGTACTCCGGCCTCAGGTACGATGATTGAACCCATCAAACCCTTGGAATAGGGGTGCAGGGGGTCGAATACGGTTTGGCGGGCGGTCCCTTTTTCAACAATTTGCCCGGCATACATCACCATGATATCGTCTGTGACGTTATAAAGCAGCGGAAGTTCGTGGGTGATAAAGATCATCGCTTTAACCAGACCGCGATCCATCAGGTCCAACAGCATCTTGATGACCATCTTCTGACTGGAAACATCCAGGGCGGAAGAGGGCTCATCCGCAATTAATATTTTTGGGGAAAGGAAGACCGAAATCGCGATGACCGTGCGCTGCTTCATGCCACCAGAGAGCTCGACTGGGTAATGATCCAGAACTGACTTCGGCAGCCCCAGCAATTCAAAGCGCGTTTCGGCAAGCTGGCGAATTTCCTTCTTGTCCGAATTGGGTTCATGTGCCAGAACCACATCCTCAATAAAATTGATGATCTTGCGGGTCGGGTTAAGCGCATTCATGGCGGATTGCGGAATGTAGGCAATCTCTTGTCCCAATACTGATTGCCGGACCGCATCCGGCTCAAGACTTGAGATGTTTTTGCCGTCAATGACGATATCACCGCTGACATAGTGCAATGGCGCGAAGTAATAACCCATCAGACTCAGAGCCAGCGTTGACTTGCCGCAGCCCGATTCACCTGCGATTCCCAGTGATTTGCCCTCCTCCACTTCGAGTGAGACATCGTTGACGGCGTAGACATCTTCGTTGTAGCGCGTGATGTATTTGGTTTTAAGGTTATCTACCTTAAGGATGGTTTTTCCCATGCAACACCTATTCCCTTAAAGCCGGATTGAAGATTTGATCGAGGCTTGTATTGATCAGGTTCATCGAGAAGGTAATCAAAGCAATCACCACGATTACTGGGAAATAAGCCCACCATTTACCTAAAATGTGAGCCTGGTAAATCATCGCCCAGTTCATCATCAACCCCAATGTGGGAACCAAAGTGGTTTTTGGGCCCAGTCCTAAAATTGAGAGGCTAGCCTCAGCAAGAATCGCGGATGAGATCTGCAGGATAAAGGCCATAACCACATAAGAGGCGATATAGGGCAGAATGTCCCGCAATATGATCGAAGCGGTGGAGTGACCTGATAGTTTGGATAAGTTGACGTGGTCGCGGTTGCGCAGTGAAATAACCTGCGCGCGCACCGCCTTTGTTGTCCAAACCCAAGAAGTTAAACCTATCACAATCGCTATAGTGGTCGGTCCTCGCTCGCTCTGACTGATACTGTAAGAAATCAGGATCAGGATAATCAGGCTGGGGATGACAATCAACAAGTTGGTGAAAAACATAATCAGATCGTCCAGCCAACCCCCCACATAGCCCGAAATCAAGCCCAGCACCAGTCCAATTGCGGTCGCTATCGAGCCTGCAATCAGACCGATCTGCAGAGAGACCCCGGTGGCTTTAACCAACTCTGTCAGTACATCCCTACCAAAGTTGTCTGTTCCGAGAGGTAGTACCCTTACACTGGAAACCTCACCAATATTCACGTAATCCAAAGGTAAAACTTGTCCGGTCTTTTCAAGCACGCCGTCAGTTTCCCTGGCAAGAATGAGGCCTTCAGAATCAAGCAAACTTACCAGTTTGTCGTTCAGGCGGCGATAGTATTGCAGCTTGGCGAATATCATGCCCTTGACGTTCAATTTGGGGTCGTACTTTTCAGCCCAAAGCGCGAGCAAGGCTGCTGTGTCTTCAATGTTAATCTGCTCTTCAGGTACACCAACTGCAAGCAGATAAGTTTTCATTTCAGCGCGATCTTCAAGCGACAGCTTTGAAGCCAAACGTTTAGCCTCGGCATCTGCAAGGGTGAGACTGTATATAGGTGCACCGCTGACGCTATCCAGGTTGCTGACGTAAACTCCGGGTGGGAAGAAGGTGCCCCTGCCGATAATTTCGAGGGGCGGATTAGGCACAAACAGCGGATACAAGAAAATCATCAACAGTAAAAAAACCAGGATTCCAAATCCCAATCTGAATTTACCGTCCTTGAAAATACTCTTCAGTGTGTTTCTCATCGGTGCGGCTCCTTATTCTGCTTGGGTTGCACGGATGCGAGGATCAACAAAACCGTAGAAAACTTCTACGAGAAAATTCACAATCAGAACCATAATCGTAATAATCAAAGTAACCGCCGAGACAAGCGGGTAATCCTGCCCCTTAATGGCGGAAAGGATGGTTGTACCCAAGCCGGGATAACTGAAAATAGTTTCAGCAACAATCGAACCTCCTACCATCGTACCAATTGAGAGTGCCAATCCGGTTAACTGGGGCAGCATGGCGTTTCTGAAAACATATTTGACAATCTGGTTGTCTTTAATCCCCATAAAGCGGGAATATTTCACATAATCGGCATTTAATTCGTAAATCGCCATCGAACGCATACCAATCGCCTGACCGCCAATTGTGATCAAGACAATCGACAAGAATGGCAATACATAATGATGCAAAACCGATGCAACGAAACCCCAACTGAGCGTGGGTATCATGTCAAAACCATAACCCCCGGAGGTTGGGAACCACCTTAATCTGACAGCAAAGATTACCAAGAGAATCACTGCCATGCCAAAAGCAGGAAAATTACTGATTAATATACTGAGAGGCAGTAAGGCCTTATCAAAAGGTCCTTTGCGGTAGGCAGCCACCGCACCGAGGGTGTTGCCCAGAATCCATCCCACGATAATGGCTGGCAATTGCAGGGCTATCGTCCAGGTAACAGCCGACTTGATAATATCTGAGACAGGCCGAGGGTACTGGGTAAACGAGACGCCAAATTCACCTCTAAAAACATTGCGGACATAGATGAAAAATTGTTCAATAATCGGTTTGTTAATGCCAAACTGTTCGGCATAGTTCTCATAAATTTCCTTTACTCCCGTAGAAGTTGACATACCCTGGGCAAGCCGCGAAACAATTCCGGCTACTGGGTCACCCGGCATCAGCGTTGGAAGCAAAAAATTCAAAACAAACGCGAAAATTGTCGTGATCAGTAACCACAACAGTTTTTTTCTGAAGTACTTCCAGTAACCTTTCAAGACTGACTCCTTTTCCCAGCCCCTTTGAAGTGAGCCATGTTCCACGAATGTGGAACATGGCTCTTTGGTACAGATTAGTTTATGGGTTGACCAGGGTCAAGTTGTACAGACCGGCAATACTATAGCCGTCAGTCAGGTCCAGTGGAGGTACAGCTGGGTCTGTGCCATCCCCTTCGTGGGGGAAGTTGGTCCAAACACTCTCGTTGACCGTATGGAAAGACTGCGGGCGATACATCAGGGTGAAGGAAGGTACATCGGTTAGATAAATCTTGACCAATTCAGTGTAATTGGCTTTGATCTTTTCCGGATCATCAATTGTGGGAATTTCATCGATCAGCGCGTCAGCAGCGGGATTCTTGTATCCACCATAGTTACCATTCCAGTTGTTGGTGGTTTCAGCAAACATGCTGTGCATGAGATGCTGAGTTCGGCTCCAGGGTTGGGTGGGGCCAGCACCATCAGACCACATCATGAAGATGTCATAACCTTCCTGCAGCGGCCAGTTGGTTACAACGGTTTGGTAGACGGCCCATTCGGGGAAATTGGTAGTGATGTTGATGCCAATCTTGGCACCAGCAGCCGCCACCACTTCCATAGCCGCTTGCCAGTCAGACCAGCCATTCGGGCAGAGTGCCTGGAACGCTAATTCCTTGCCGTTGTATTCACGATTACCATCGCCATTCGTGTCCACAATGCCAGCATCATCCAGCAGCTTTTTAGCGCCTTCGATGTCATTGCCAGCCCACTGCAGGTCCTTGACGGCTTCGTGATCATACAGAGCTTGCTCGCCTGGAGTTGGGTTCATCAATGAGCGGGGAACCTGGGTGAAGGTAGCGGATTGGTTTGTCATGGCATTGGCAATGATGGTGTCGTAATCTACTGCTAAGGCAATAGCCTTGCGCACAGCAACCTGATCCAGACCGGGCACAGCCAGGTTAAAGAATGCGGTGGGGAGGCTTGCGCCGATGCCATAAGGTGGTTCGGGCAGGTAGGTCGAAATCGGCAGATTATCCTTCAGCCAGAAATCCTGGACGTTGGAGTTGAATTGTTGTGAAACATCGACTTCACCAGCCTGGAGGGCGGTGGTGCCAGCAGCATTATCCTTGTAGATGATGTGGGCAAGGTACTTGGGCGCGGGCAGTTTTCCCCACATGGAGGCGTCCTGTCCCCAATAATTATCGTTACGAATGTAGACGACCTTGCTGTCATCAGCGAAGAATTTTCCATAAGGTCCGGAATAAGCCACATCCTCCGCGGGATCGGTCAGGAATTTTTCAGTCTCTGCACCGATGCGAGCTTCGAGTGTCTCAGTCCATGCTTTTTGGATGACGTAGTTGGAACTCAGGTAGGCTTGGACGATCATGCTGTTGACGGGCTTGCCATCATCACCAAGTTTTGCTTTGACGACCACTGTAGCGGGGTCAACAGCCTCAATATTCTCAATATAAGGCTTGCCGGCAGCACCAAACTGGGTGTTGTATTTGATGTGGGACGCCCAGGTATAAGCCACATCATCAGCGGTAACAGGGGTGCCATCGTTCCATTTTGCGGCAGCCTTGATCTTGAAGGTGATCTCGGTTCCAGCATCATTCCAGACCAAATCACCATCGGCCAGCAGAGGATATTGTTTGCCGTCCATCATGTTGTAAATATAGGGGGTTTCGAACATGATAACACGGGCACTATCCTGGGCAGCAATGGCCATGGCATTGTTGTTGCTGGATGAATAGGGGTTCCAGCCAACCACCGAGCCCCACTGTTGACCATTGAAGTATAGGGTCTCTTTGCGGGGCAGAACGGTGTCGCCGGCTTTGACCTCTGCCACAGGGGCTTCGGTTGGAGCGGGAGCTTCAGTCGGGGCAACGGTAGGCTCAACGACGGGAGCTGCGGTAGGCTCGACGACGGGAGCTGCGGTTGGTTCTACGACCGGAGCTGCAGTTGGGGCGGCTGTGGGTTGAACACAAGCCCCAAGGATCATGCTCAGCACGATCACGATGGAAAGAACTATCATTGTACGTTTCATTACTTACTCTCCTTTTGTGAATCTCGTAAAAATGAACTCAGGACTGTACAGGACGTGTCAATAAACTGTTTTCAATCTCCTCCTTTATCATTGTTTGGACGATCTCCTCATCCTTTAATTGTTGGTTATGGTTTACCCGAGCCGTTGAATTGCGAATTACAAGCTCAGTCGGCAAACTAATGCAATGGGACTCTTTGGAGCCACTTTCAATTATTTCAATCAATAAATTCGCCGCCGCCTCACCCATGCCCTGAATTGGCTGTCGAATCGTGGTAAGCGAAGGTGTGACGGTACTGGAGGCGGGAATGTCATCAAACCCAATCAAGCCAATATCATCGGGAACCCGCAAACCAGCTTCATTCAGGCAGCGGATGGCCCCCATCGCCGTTACATCGCTGGCCGCAAAAACAGCGTCAGGCATAAATTGAAGCAGAGCCTTCATCCCAAAATAACCTCCAGCTTCAGTAAAGTTTCCTTCAGCAATCAACCTGGGGTCCAATTTCATCCCTGCACTGATCAAGGCGTCTTTGTAGCCTTCAAGGCGATCCACCCCAGCCATCTGGTTAAGAGGCCCGGTAATGGTAGCGATGCGGGTATAGCCTTGCTTGATCAAGAAATCTGTGGCCTGGTGAACCGCTTGCCTGTTATCGACATCAATTACGTTTGCCACCAGGTTGGGTTGGCGGCCGATAATAACGAATGGCAGATCACTATTGGCCAGGGTGGTCTGAATAGGATCGCCTATCAAGGTTGAGGCAACAATCACGCCATCTACCAGGTGGTTTTGAACCAGGCGCCCTACCAGACGTTTTTCAAATTTCACGTCTGAAATTGAGAGCATTACCGAATAATCCTGGCGGTTGCAGGCAGTCGACACGCCTTGCAGCAGGATGGGAAAGTAGGGGTCGGTAAACAAAGACGGAACGCCGGCGGGAATGACGACACCCAAAACGTTGGTGTGCCCTGAGGCCAAACCCCGGGCGGCCAAGTTGGGATAAAAATTGTAGTCTTCGATGATTTTAAGAACACGTTCCCTTGTGACCGGGCTGACTCTTCGATCACGATTGATCACTCGTGAAACGGTGGACCTGGAAACTCCACTGATTTTTGCGATGTCCTCGAGGGTGAGGGGCATATCGGAAATCTCTCCTTTTGGGAACGTTTCCACGTGGGAGCGCTCTCATAAGTACATTATATTGCCTTGCTCCTCCTTGTCAATAGTATTAACTCCAATTATCGAAACATTAACATTTGTTTTTAAGCGCAACGAGAGCCAATCGGCTTTCCAATCATTCATGGAAAGACTCCCGGCTGGGCGATCCCGACTGCCAGGATGAACATCTAAATTGTTTACTGCGGTTTAGTAACAAAACAGATTGACCAAGAGTTCAGTCAGTCCCGTCCTTGCATTAGTAATTATCGCCTGCATTTGTTCAAGTCTTCACACTGCCCAATGGAATGGCGTCCGCAGCATCCAGGCGCTCAGCCCTGTAGTGAAGAAAACTTGCTTTCCGGGCAATCACGCCAAGGAACAGCAGCATAATAATGCCCATTCCAATGGCTACCTGATAGACCAATTCAGGCTTTTGGTCGTAGAGGAAACCTGCCAGTACTGGTGCAAGGATGAACGCCAAAGATTTGGAGGTTTCCGCGATCCCAAAGCCCAAGCCCACCTGGGCTTTATGCAAAAGAGGCCTCACCACGGATGACGTAATGGCGTTGATCACACGGAAGCCGCCCCACATAAAGTATGCCAGGCCAAAAATGAGTTCGGACCTGCCTTTCAAGAGCAAAACAGAAGAGGCGATGACGGCGGTTTGGCCAACCAAATAGATAGGCCAGGCAAGCAATTTGCCCAGAAATAAATTGAAAATTATGCCGCCAGCACTCATAACCATGCCAAATAGCCCCAGGGTCTGCAGGCTGACACCACGCTGGTTGTGCAGGAAGTTGGAAGTAAGCGGGTTGGGTAGGAAAGTGGTAAAAGCCACAGCAAAAATGAGGCTGCAAGCCAGCACAAAATTGCGGTCCTTGAAAAGCGCCCTGGCGGCAGGCTTGCCTTCAGATGTGTGCACCGGCAGGTCTCTGATTTTCAGGATCATCACCGTGGACACCATAAAGATCGCCGCAGCCAGGAAGTAGAGCGGCCTAAGTCCAACACGCTCAGCCAAAAAACCTCCCAGGATGGGTCCGAAGAGATAACCAACCATGTATGAGGCTGAAATAAAGGTGAAAGCCTGATTGTCAGACCAGGAGCCTTTGCTTTCAGAAATATAGCTGTTCATCGGGGTAAGCACAGATCCTGTGATGTTATATAGCAGCATTCCCAGCACAAAAACGGGCAGTGTGCGGCCAAGCGCCATCAACAGTGCAGCCAAACAGCCAATTGCCCAACTTAATATCATCAGTGCCTTACGGCTGACGCGATCGCTAATCAAGCCTACTGGTATCTGCATAAAACCAATCACCACCATACTGAGGCTGATGATGAAGCCAATCTGGATGGGGTTGGCACCCAATTCCTGCAGGTAAATAGGTTGGAAAATCATAAAGAGTCCCTCGCCAAGGGACCAGACTACCAAAGATAACGCGATCAGGTTCAGATCGCGGCGTTCACCATTAAGGAAACACCTCATTCCCAGAAGGATTCCAGCGGCAAAACGGGCCTGGGTAAATCTGTGAGGCTGCGCAGACCTTCCGGGGTTACCACGACGTCATCTTCAATGCGCACGCCAAAACGGCCGGGCAAATAGATGCCGGGTTCGATCGTAAAGGTCATACCCTCTTCAAGAAGCAGCGGATTCCCCGAAAAGATGTAAGGTGCTTCGTGAATTTCCATTCCCAAGCCATGCCCTGTACGGTGGGTAAAGTATTCTGCATATCCACCTGCTTCAATGACGGAGCGGGCAAAGCGGTCAACTTCTCCGGCAGGCATACCCGGCTTGCTGTTTTCACGCGCGCTGCGGTTGGCTTCGTAAACCAGACCCGCGACCGTTCGCATTTCCTCGCTTACTTCCCCGTAAGAGAAAGTGCGGGTAATATCGGAAGCATAGCCTTCAAATACCGCGCCATAATCGATAAGGAGAAAATCACCCTCTTTGAGAGCCCGCTGCCCAGGGGTGGAATGTGGATTAGCCGCATTTTCACTGAGTGCCACGATAGCGCCAAAGCCTTCACCCTGAGAGCCAGCCCGGGAGAGTTGAACGGCCAATTCCCCCGCAATTTGTTGTTCAGTCCAACCGGGGCGGATGATACGCAGCGTGGCCAGAAGAGCGTTTTGGGCAATGATGGCAGCCTGGCGCATTTTGGCCAATTCGGATTCGTCTTTGTGAAGCCGCAGAGAAGCCAGGGTTTGGCCGGCATGCACGATTTCTGCTTGCGGTAAGGCCTGCTGCAGGTAACTTTCTTCCAGGATGCGCATGCGGGTGGGCTCCACTCCAATCCGCAGTGCCCGGCCGGAAAAGGCAGCGAATCCTTCAATGAAAGCTTGATTCCACGATTCAGGATTATCTTCATAGGTTTGGGCATGCACTGGGAAGCCAAGCCCTTCCAGTTTGCCCTTTTCCAGGGCTGGCAGAACGATGGAAACTCGACCGTCAACACCAAAGAGAGCAATCACCGGGCGTTCCATCAAGTGGAAGTCCAATCCGGTTAAGTAAACCAGGCTTGACCCTGGGTTTAGAGCAACTGCGTCAAGGCTGTTCGCGTGCATTATTTGGGTTAGTCTTTTCAATCTGCTTTCCATGGCTGATCTCCTAATCGAAAAATTATAAATCAAGCCCTCCCAGTTTATTGAAGATTGCGAGGGCACTCACACAAAGTTGGAATTTGTGGCTTTAATCGTTTAATAAATTGGTTAAGGCTGATTTTTAGTGTGTTTGCGGAACCAGGCAATTTCACGCAGGATGGCAACCAGAACCAGGAGCAAGATCAAACCAGCCAGGGCTACCAGCAAATTGGTATCTATAATCGGCGGCAAGGAGGCAATCTCTTCAGCGCTCAATGGCATTGGCGTAACCGTTATAGTTGCCAGTGCCGTAGCCGTCTGTTGGCCGGCTTCGACGAAGGCTTGGTTAGATCGGAGTGTCGTCAGTAAAACCAGGGCAATAACTGCAAATATCAGGATAAAGAGCGCGGATCGCGTACCAGCCCAGGGGTCTTCAACTTTTTTTTTGAGACCATCCTTCAGATTCGAATTCACTTGACGCTCTCCAAAGTTCGGGATGTGATTAAACCCGGGTCACCGGCATCCTGCAGGGCATCCAAAGTCGCTTTACGCAATATAGGCCCCAAACGGTTGATAATACTTTCTTCAGGCATTGGCAAGCTCATCTCGCCGATATGCGTCCAGGGAACTTCAGTGCTGAGGTCATCCCATAATGTCAGTGCGGACGGTCTGGCAGGGAGCAAACCAAGGGCTTTCGTGTAATTGCCCATAAATTCTGGTTCTGAGACTGCCAGGATTAATGCTTGAATCTTGGAAAGCTTTTCAGGGTTGGGGGTGCTGATTGCCCAAAACCATCCTTGAGCCAGGGTTTTACCAGGCAGAGCAATGCGCAATGTGACACCGCTGGTTTTTTCCTGGTTATTCTTGAGCAGTTGGCTGAGCTTGATAAAACCAATATCCGTATTGCCATTCAGCAGGGCATCCAGTATCTGCGCTTCTGTCTGAGCCTGCACCGAGATGGTACTGATATGACGGTCCATATGAGCCTGATGCAGAAAGAGGATGGAGCGGGCGAGGGGTTCCTGGTCCAGGATGGGATGGTTGAGGGAATCTTGTACATTTCCGCCTTCGGCCATGTAAGCATTCATCAAGAACATACCCCGTGGGTCATCCGCTGCAAAGGCAACCTTGCCAAGACTGGTGCGGATGGCGGACCAACCGAGTGAAGTGTTCACGCTCGAGACTCCGGTCATGCCAAGCACATATGGGTCCAGGCTGATTGGTGCACCATATGCCTGGCCTTCGAAGTTGGTCATCGCCCGCGCAGCTTCAAACCAATCCTTGTCATCGCGCAAGAAACCTTCCATCGGTAAAGAATTGAGGTAGCCCTCTGAAGCCGCCAGCGCAAGGTCTTCCTGGTCCAGGATGATCAGGTCTGGCAGAGCATCCGGTGCGGCCGCTTTAGCAGCAGCCAGCGAGTCCAATAGGCCGCCGCTGCCTTTAGCCGCTTTTGGACGGGTTTGAAGCTGCATGCCATTTTCTTTGGCAAAGGCTTCAAGTTTATCGAGCAGCAATTTGGCCGCTGGAGAATCAGATTTGGGATCCATTTCTGGCGGGAACCAAATGGTCAGCTTGGAAGCCGACTTGGGGGTGGAACTGACTGGTGTCTGTTCACTGGCCCCAGAAGCTAAAGTAGGTGTGCTGAGCAGATTCGTGCTTTGCGTAGGGGACGCGTTTGTTTGTGTTTCCCATGGCAGGCTGAGGCCGGCCTCCTGAAGTACGGCACATCCTGAAAGTAAGAAAACCAGGACAACCCCCAAAAGGAGGGCGATACTGGCTTTGTGTTTACTTAACCCGAAATCTGCAGACAAATCCGTTTTACCTCAGGCTTCTATTGTAAACCTAAAGCTTAACCTCTTTGCTGACGAGGCCGGCGGTCAGTTTGATGCAAGCGTTCAGATCGTCCTTATCCACCATTTCAGAGGGAGAATGCACATAGCGGCAGGCCAGGGAGATGCAGCCAGCCGGTACTCCTGCGCGCGTCATCTGGATGGCACGTCCGTCTGTGCCGCCAGCATCCAGTACTTCCATTTGATAAGGGATGCCCAGGGACTTGGCTTCGTTGATCATCCAATCCACTACGCGGGTATCGGCGATAAATGAGCTGTCTCGTACCTTGATGCAAGCGCCTTTACCGAGGGCCATGGGGCGTTTATAAGCCCTGGGGGTGTCGCCTGTCAGCGTCACGTCAATGGCAAAACCAAGTTCCGGGTCAACACCATAAGCGGCGGTGGTTGCCCCACGAATACCCACTTCTTCCTGGGTGCTGAAGACAAACCAGACCTCATTAGGTCCGCGCTTGGCAGCCGGCAACGCCGCCAGCTCGCGCATGGCCATTATGGCTATTACGGCGGCGATACGGTCATCCATGGATTTAGCGCTGATACGCTTGCCGAGATCGAGCATGGGACGGTCAAAGCCGCAGACATCTCCAATTTTTACAGGACAATCGGCTGCAGAGGTTGCGCCGGTATCGATAAAGAGGTTTTCAAGTTTGGGCATCGTATTGGGTTCCAGGCGTTCAGCCCCAATGACACCTCTCGCACCATTCATAAAGATCACCCGGCCGCCCAGGCAAGTGAGTGGGTTAATGCCCCCCACAGGGATGAAGCGGGCAAAGCCGTTATCGTCAACATGGATGACCATCAGGCCAATCTCATCAATGTGAGCTGAAACCATGATCCGTTTGCCATTTGCTTGCTTGCTGCCCATGCGGCAAAGTAAATTGCCGAGCGCGTCCGTCCGGATTTCATCCGCTAGCCCAGTGACCATTTCCTTGATTGTTTCCCGGATGCGATGTTCCTGCCCGGAGGGGCCAGGGGTCTCAACCAGTGTTTGGATGAGGCTCATCAGATCATCATTTTTTTGGGTTTTTTCGGTTTTCATCATTTCTCCTACGAGTTAAGAATGGAAGGGTCCAGGCGTGAGAGCGCCGTATGGATCAGTTTGAAGGTATTGATAAGATCTTGCTTGCGTACGATTCCAGCTGCAGAATGCAAATAACGTTGAGGGACGGAAATGCTGACACTGGGCACACCGGCACGGGTCTTGTGGATGGCACCGGCATCGGTACCCCCTGTTCCGGGCTGCCGGTACTGCCAGGGAATGCCCGCGGCATCCGCGCTTTCGCTGAGCCAGTTCACCAGGCGTCGGTCACCGATGGTAGCGCCATCCATCAGGTAGATGGCAGGGCCCGCACCCAGATGGGTATTGTAGCGCGCGTTTTCTTCATCAGCATCGAAGGCGGGCAGATCATTGGCCGGGGTTGAATCCAGGGCGATGCCAATTTGCGGGTCAAAGCTGAAAGCGGCTACTTTAGCACCGCGCAATCCGAGCTCTTCCTGAACCGTAAAAGCAAGGAAAAGGTCCACATTGGCAGGGGCGTGCTTGAGCAGTTGGATTAGGTTGAAAACACCCAAACGGTCATCCAGTGCCTTGGAACGCAAGCTTGGACCCAGGACAGCCAGTTTGGTAGCAAAGGTGCCCCGGTCGCCGATGGCGACCTTGGCACCTGGGCCGAGATCAATGCGCAGTTGCTCCACCGGGATGGCCACTTTGCGCTCTTCCGGTGTGGTCATATGAATGGCTTTGGCACCAATCACGCCTGGTTTGTGGTCTCGGCCAATCTGTACCGGCTTACCGACGAGTTGTCGGGGATCAATTCCGCCAACAATGCGGAATTCGTAGGTGCCATCTTCGCTGTCTTTAACGACCATCACGCCCACTTCATCCATGTGCCCTGAAAGCATTACCCGTAATCGGTTGGGAGCGGTACCCCTTTTTGTAACCAGCACATTCCCGAGGGCATCCGTTGTGACTTCATCTGCAAGGCCTTTGACTTCTTCAAGGACGATTTGTCTTACTTCCTGCTCATCACCTGAAACCGCGACGCCGTTGCAGAGCCGGGTGAGCAAATCCAATTCCTGTTTGCCAAGGTTGAAATTGATTGCTTTAACTGATTTTTTCTCGGTCGCCATGGCTACTCCCAAATCACTTCATTCATAAAATCCGCGGGAAGCGAGTCAATAAACTCGGCCATCAAGCGGCCGGCTCGGCGGATGTCTTTGATGGAAACCAATTCCACCGGGGTGTGCATGTAGCGGAGAGGCAAGCCGATTTCCACGGTCGGGATGCCGCTTTCAGCGGTTTGGATGCTGTAAGCGTCTGTGCCGCCCGGTGCCGGTGCAGCTTCAATACTGCAGGGAATATCCAGGGCTTCGGCAAGCTTGCTGAGTTTCTTTACTAGGTAGGGATGGTCTTGCGGCCCAGCTGTGATGGTAATGCCCTTGCCGATTTCACAAGTGCGATAGCCGTTGCCGCCGGGTCCCTTTGAGAAGGTGACATCGATGACGATGGCTAAATCCGGCCGCACAAGCACAGGATCGGTAATGCTGCCCGGTCCAAAAACTTCTTCCTGGGAAGTTGCATCGCCATAAACATCCCAAAGGTGCTTACGGCGAGAGAGGATATCCAGGCAAACCGTGAGAGCTGCCACGGAGCTGCGGTTGTCGAGCGTGTGACCGCAAATGGTCTCGCCAGCCAGTTCCATAGGCTCCTGGGCAAAATTAACAAAATCACCTACACGCACCAGCTTTTCTACTTCTTTTGGCAAAAGGCCAGTATCGATGAGCAGGTGGTTCAAACCGAGCACGCCAGTTGGAGCATCCGCGGGCAGCAAATGCACCGGCGGCATGACTACCATGGCGGGAATATCCTGGGCTTTATCCGAACCCTGGGCAGTGCCGTGTACATTGACCATCTGGCCGGGCAGGATGCGTGGGTCCACGCCACCCACCTGGGTAAAATGCAGGAAGCCTTCCTCGATTGTCGTGACCATTAGCCCAATGGCATCCATATGTGCTGCAATCAGCACCTTGGGGCGCGGGGTTTCACCAGTACCGTGCTGTACGGCGATGAAACTGCCGCCATTGGTGGTGATTAACTCATCGCTGATCGGTTTCCAGGTTTTTTCCAAGATTTCACGTACCGGGGCTTCGTTGCCTGATAAACCGGCTGCAGCAAGCAATTCTTTAATATGCGGAACTAATTCGACGCTCAATTTGGCTCCTCTTATGGGTTAGGGGTTAATATTCGTTGTTGGAGTTACCTCTGGCGAGATGGTCGGTGGGATTTCAGTGATTGGAATGGAGGTATCAACAGGCACTTGGACTGTTGGAGCTTCAATGCTTGGGCTGGGCGTTGGCGAAAGAGTCGGCGTTGGGGTATCCGTGGAGGTGGCCATGAGTGTGTTGGTCGGCGTGGCCGTGGGTGTATTGGTCGGCGTTTCCGTGGAGGTCGGGGTAATGGTGGCTGTGCGCGTCAGGTAAGGTGTGAGGGTAATGGTAGGAGTCAACGTGATCGTGGCAGTGCGAGTTGCCGTGGGGCTCGGGGTTGGACGAACATATCCGCGCCCAAGGCGCAGGACAAAAATCCCCAAAATATAGCAAAGCAGCGTGATGACAATCAGCAACAAAAATAGTTGCCTGGTACGCTGTTTTCCTGACATATTTTTAAACAAAAATGACCTCCCAGCTCTCCGAAAATGCCGGATTTAATCATACCATCAGGGG